>DNYO01000162.1 GCA_003506795.1 Deltaproteobacteria bacterium | reverse complement strand
GGGGAGACAAAGGGTCAGGGTACAGAGGGGTCCAGGATACAGAGGGGTCTACCATTGAATTATTGCATTAGACGGACACCTATAAGGTCCATGTGAGATGGAATTGTCCGGTAGGAAGCTTATGATCGGTGGCATTTCAAATGAGATATAAAGAAACGAACAAACAACTTGTTATGGGAGAAAAAAGAAGCAGATGAACGATATGGCAGCAATTGATGTTGATGATTTTAGCCAAGAAAAAAATGTATCCATGAAGGCGTACGCTATTCCGTTCGGGACAATGGGGCGGTATTTCGACATCAGCGAGACGGAAAGCGTGCTCGATCTAATGACAATCAGTGGACATTTGGAAAGGAAAATCAGCAAACCCATATTTACATATCTCGAATATTCGCGTTCATAGAATTGTGGCAACCGCTTTTCACAGAGAACCACCTGGGCCGAAATATGTAGTAGATCAAATTGATACAAACTGTCGGAATAATCGTCCTGAAAATCTTAGATGGCTCAGTCGCTTAGAGAATACGCTTAAAAATCCAGCTACTCGAAAAAAAATAGAATATCTTTGTGGAACTATTGAGGCGTTTCTTGAAAATCCTTCGATGCTAAATGATCTTCGAGGCGATCCCAACTTCAAATGGATGCGAACAGTAACGCCAGAAGAAGCAGAAAACCGTAAGGTTCGTATGTCCTTTTGGGCGAATAATGATAAAAAAACTGCAAAACCAACTGGTGCAATCAATCGTAAAAGTTCTTTTGGTGAAAGGGTATATAAGCCACTTCGAAAATGGGAAGTTGGTCTTGATTGAGAGCCAGGGCTGGAGTTGGCTTTAACGCCAAGGTGTGCACAATATATGTGGAGAGAGGATGCATATTTCCCTTGTTGTCCTCAAGCTTTTGGAAATGATCCTCTTGAGGTTTACTTCCAAAATATAAAGGTTGGAGCCGTATTCGCTTATAGTGACTATGAAGATATTTGTCCCAAACTCATAGTACTTGAATCTGTTATCCTTAAGAACAAATCATCGATTTTAGTAATGTGTGAAAGAGCAGATTGTAAGTGGTCAATTATTGGGATTAAACTCCATGAGAAATCTCAGCATTTTATTCATTTTAAACTTGGCTCATATTCTAGAAAAGGCGAAGCTGATGAAGCATTATGCGCCAAAAATGAATTAACGGACTTTTGGTCAGAAGGATATGCAAATGCCTACGACCTTACATAGCAAACCAATAACAAGGTAACCTACCGTACTGTAACTCGCGCTTTCAGCACTCGTTTAGCCGGTGATTTTTATGTCAGGCATAAGAAGGGATTGACCCAATGACAGAGCCAACTAGACACATTGTGAATCTTCAAGCGTTGCCGGAAAAATTTCCTACGCACAAGCACGATCCTGCTTTCTGGGAGAGTCTAGGCAGAGCCGTAGCAACATTTGGATTTCTTGAAGAAATCTTAGCTAAAGCTATTTTTGCGTTTACTGCAACAACACCTTACAGCGAAGAGGAGGCTCAAAAGGCCTTTGAAAAGTGGCTACCACAGTTACAAAGAGCTTTATCTGATCAACTATGGAATCTCATTGAATCTTACGATCAGGCAGTACGTGAGAACCCCGATGCAAGCATCGAAAACCTTGATGACCTCATTAGAGACTTAAAAAAAGCGGCCAAAATTAGAAACGTAATCTGTCACGGTTCTTGGCGCTCTCCTGATGCTGAAGGTAAATCAATACCTTTTTTTGTTAATCGGCAACATGAACGTTTCGATACGGCAATTGATGTGGCATGGCTAGCTCAATTACAAAAACATGTCTCTGAGTTGATATGCGCTGTCATTAATACAGTTACTCATATGGGGTGGCAGTTCCCAGGCAGCGCTGGTCCAGGCAAAGTTATTACTCTACCCTATTGATACGCAGCGGAGAGTTCCTGCACACGGATGTATATGAGATGGCGGCCGCCTATCTCTTTCATCTGGTAAAGAACCACCCCTTTCTCGATGGCAACAAACGGGTCGGAGCGGTGGCGGCGATAGTGTTCCTTGCCCTGAAAGGCTACGACTTCGATGCTCCTGAAGATGATCTCGCCGAGATGATGCTTGCCGTTGCCCGTGGCGAGCTTAACAAGGCCGAGGTAGCGGTGTTCATTCGACGCGGGAGCAGGAAGTTGGGTAACTAAGGCATAGGTGTCAGCCCGTACAGATTTGACAAAACAGTTAAAAAGTGGAAATGTTGGCGTATTTGACCTGGGAATGAATTGGGTAGCAGGTGTTTTTTATCGGCCGCTGAATTTGCGAAAGCAATTTTGGTTGTATATTCCGGCAGTTTTTTGGGTCGCATCATCCCGATCGTGGAGTCCCCGTTCTTCATAAATTTTATTCTCTACCAGTGGGGTAACATTTCCTTTTCTCTACCCTTTGAAAGGAATATATCTCCCTTGACAGACTTAACCCTTCTCCTTAAGATAGTAAGCGCTTACTTACTTTTAAAGAGAAGGGGTGTTTCTATGGCTCATAAGGGCAAAAATCTTCCCGCCCAGGAGCGGAAAATGGTCATCGTCGAGACGGTGCTCTCCCTCGCCGCCGATGGTAAGCCCTCGGACATCACCACCGCCGCCATCGCGGAGAGGATGAACCTGACCCAGGGAGCCCTCTTCAGACATTTTCCCACGAAAGAAGACATCTGGAAGGCCGTTCTCGACTGGGTGGGGAAGAATCTCTTCTCCCGCCTTGATAAGGCCGCGGATGATGCAGCATCCCCCGTCGAAGCCCTTGAGGCGATCTTTCTTGCCCACGTACAGTTTGCCTCGGAGTATCCGGGAGCACCACGCCTTCTTTTGAGCGAGTTTCAACGCACAGAGGAAAGCCCCGTGCGGAGGCTGATCCATTCCCTTCTCAAAAAATATGATTCCCGCGTGGTCGCACTTCTGGAGGAGGGAAAAAAGACCGGAGATGTCGACCCTGCCCTCGAATCGCCCTTTGCGGCCGCCCTGTTTGTAGGGGCCATCCAGGGTCTTGTTCTCCAATCCCAGCTCGAGGAGGACAAACGGGACGAGCTTCTGAAAGCCCACGGTGTCTTCGCGATCTACCGGCGGGGCATCGAGAGGAGGGATTCGGCATGAAGGGCCTGGCAGGAAAAGGAAAGACGATCTTTCTTCTCTTTGGTCTTCTTGTGTTGGTGGGGTTCTTCTTCTATTTCATGATGCGTTCAGGTCCCCTGGCCCCCGTGGAGGTGACTGCTACGGTGGTGGAATTCCGCTCACTGACCCCGGCTCTCTTCGGCATCGGCACTGTGAATTCTCAGGCGTCCTACCGGATCGGCCCCACCATTCCTGGACGGGTGAAAGAACTGTCTGTGCGGGTGGGTGATCTCGTTGAAAAGGGACAGGTCCTCGGCGCCATGGATCCGGTGGATTGGGAACAGCGCCTCGCTGCTCAGGACTCAGTGGTCCGGAGGCTCGAAGCCTCCCTTCAGGCAGGAGAGGCCCGCATCGCCGAGGTTGCCGCGAGGAGAACCTACGCCTCCGCCCAAGCGAAGCGGTATGACAACCTGCTGATGGTGGGCGCGGTCAGCCTCGACGCCGCCCAGGCAAAACGGCAGGAGGCCCAGGCCATTGCCGCACTGGAAAACTCCGCCCGGGCCGAGAGGGACGCCATCCGGGCAGACCTGGCCCGGGCCCGGGAAGACCGGAAGGGTTTGGTGAAGCAAAAGGACAATCTCTTGCTGATCTCACCCTCGAAAGGGCTCGTTACCGCCCGGAACATCGAGCCGGGGACGACGGTAGTGGCAGGCCAGGCGGTAGTGGAGGTCATCGACCGGGAAAACCTGTGGATATCCGTCCGGTTTGACCAGGCCATGGCCTCGGGCCTCACTCCCGGTCTTTCCGCCTCCATCGCTCTCCGTTCCCAGAGAGACACCCTCTTTCCGGGTAGGGTACTGCGGGTGGAACCCCTGGCGGATGCAGTCACGGAGGAACTGCTGGCCAAGGCGGTCTTCGACACAGTCCCCGACGTGCTGCCCCCTCTGGGCGAGCTTGCCGAGGTCACGGTTACCCTTCCTCCTCTTCCTGAAACCACCGTCGTTCCCGTCGGTTCCCTCCAGCGCCTGAACGGAGATCTCGGTGTGTGGATTCTTGACAACGGGTCTATTACCTTCCGGCCAGTGAAGACGGGGCGTAGCGATCTTGAGGGCTTTGTCCAGGTCATGAGCGGCCTTGAAAAAGGGGAGAATATCGCTCATTACATGAAAAAAGCCCTTTCCCCCCGGAGCCGCGTGAAGGTAGTGGAGAGCCTGGAGGCAAAAGAATGATCAGTCTCGCCGGGCGTGACATTCTTCACGGATGGGGAAAGTTCGTGCTCACCGGCTTCGGTCTGGGTCTTCTGATCGGAGTGACCCTCACCATGGGCGGGGTCTACCGTGGGATGGTGGACGATGCCAGAGTCCTGCTCGACAACAGCGGAGCGGATCTGTGGGTGGTTCAGCAGGATACTCTCGGACCCTACGCCGAATCGTCCAGCATCTACGACGATCTCTGGCGGAGCGTGGCCGGGATGAAAGGGGTGGACGCTGTGGCCAACGTTACCTACCTCACCACCCAGATACGCCGGGGGGAGGAGGACGTCCGGGCCATGGTGGTGGGGGTCGAGCCAGGGGTCCTCGGCGGGCCGGGACAGCCCCGCTATCTTGTGGCAGGAAGGCATATCACCCGGAGTCATTACGAGGCGGTGGTGGACGAGGCATCCGGGTTCCGCCTCGGCGACTCCATCGGCATACGCAGAAATTCCTACCGGGTTGTGGGGATCACCCGGCGGATGGTCTCCTCAGGAGGGGACCCCATGGTCTTTATCCCTCTGAAGGATGCTCAGGAGGCACAGTTCCTGAAGGACAACGACTTCATCCTTCAGCAGCGGCGGAGGACAGAAGCCAACCCCTCCCTGAACCGGCCGGGAATTCCCGGGTTGCTCGAGAGCGTACTGGCCTCCCAGACCGGCAATTCCACTGTGAACGCTTTGCTCGTGCGCCTCGCTCCCGGGGCGGATCCGGAGGAGACGGCAGGACATATTCGCCGATGGAAGCGCCACGAGGTGTATACCCGAGAGCAGATGGAGGAGATCCTGCTCGGCAAGCTTATCGCCACCTCCTCCCGGCAGATCGGCATGTTTCTCGTCATCCTTGCCATCGTGAGCGCCGCCATCGTGGCCTTCATCATCTACACCCTTACCATGGGGAAGATCCGTGAGATCGCCGTGCTCAAGCTCATCGGAACAAAAAACCGCACCATCGTGGGGATGATCCTTCAGCAGGCTCTTGGCCTCGGGGTGCTGGGTTTCATGATCGGCAAGATCTCCGCGACCATCTGGGCGCCGATCTTTCCGAAGTATGTGCTTCTTGAGGGACGGGACTCGGTGACGGGGTTCATCGCCGTGATGATCATGTGCGTTGCCTCGAGCGTTCTCGCCATTCGGATGGCCCTGAAGGTGGATCCTGCCGAGGCCATAGGAGGATAATGGATATGGCCGGAGGGAAAGGAATTACGGTGGAAGGGCTGAAGAAGCGCTATGGGTCTGGAGTGACGGCCGTGGACGCTCTGAAAAGGGTCGATATGGTGGTCGCCCCCGGAGAGGTGGTGGGTCTTATCGGTCCCTCGGGGTCAGGTAAAACCACCCTCCTCAAGTGCCTCGGCGCAGTTATCGAACCCACGGCGGGAAGGATGACCATCGGGGACGAAGTGATCTACGGCGGAGAGTGGAAGATAAAGGATCTGAGGGCGCTGCGCCGGGACAAGATCGGGTTCATCTTTCAGGCCCCCTATCTCATTCCTTTTCTGGACGCCACCGACAACGTTGCCCTTCTGCCCATGCTGGCGGGAAAGTCGAACAGCGAAGCCCGGGACCGCGCGAGAGAACTCCTCGCTGCCCTCGATGTAGCCCATCGGGCCGAGGCCATGCCCTCGGAACTATCGGGGGGAGAGCAGCAGCGTGTCTCCATTGCCCGGGCACTGGCTAACCAGCCGCCGGTCATTCTGGCGGACGAACCAACTGCACCTCTTGACAGCGAACGCGCCATGGCGGTGATCCGGATACTTAATTCCATGGCGAAGCAGTACGAGGCGGCCATCATCGTGGTCACCCACGACGAGAAGATCATCCCCACCTTCCGCAGGATCTACCGTATCCGGGACGGAAAGACGGAGGAGGAGGTTGGAGAGGGGCGTTCCACTGGACCCTCATAGGGGTAAGCCCGTACACTTTTGACACCTGGCGTCTTCTGGTCGGCTTGAAGGTCTTAAGAAATTATTGCCCATTGTGCCCACGTTTCCCTTTCTGTCCTCCTTTGTGTTAACAACTCAGAGAGGATCTTTCACCCCGACGATGTACCAAAAGATACTCAGGCCTGACCCTCTGAGGGGGCAGGCCTGAGTCGTTTGCCCGTCTGATCCCAACTGGATTGTTCCTGAAATATCCTTCCTACTCGTTCCTCTTCATGA
>DNYO01000290.1:9244-14473 GCA_003506795.1 Deltaproteobacteria bacterium | reverse complement strand
CAGCCCCTCACGAACCTGGTATGGATCACGTCGATCGTTGCGATCATTGCTACCTTCTGGGCGAGCTACATGCTCCTCGGAGGAGGAGAGCTGAACAGCAAGTACCCCGGTCTCTGGTGGGCACTTTCCATCATTATTTCCTGCGGTACTATAGCCGGCGCTCTCATCCCTGAGTTCACGAAGGCCTTTACCAGCACCAAATCCCGTCACGTTCAGGAAGTTGTGAGTGCGGCACGTCACGGCGGTGCGTCTCTTGACATCCTCTCAGGTTTTGTTGCCGGTAACTTCTCCGCCTTTTGGGAAGGTTTGACCATCCTCTTTCTCATGTTCATATCCTACCTGGTGTCACAGCATCCCGCAATCATTGCCGTTATGCCTCCGCAATTTGCATTTGCGGCACCGGTTTTCGCATTCGGTCTTGTAGCTTTCGGTTTCCTCGGCATGGGCCCCGTAACGATCGCGGTTGACAGCTACGGCCCCGTCTCCGACAACGCACAGTCGGTCTACGAGCTTTCCAGGATCGAGTCCGTTCCGAACATTAAGGCAGACATCAAAAAGAATTTCGGTTTTGAACCCAACTTCGATGTCGCGAAAGATTATCTTGAAGAGGCCGACGGTGCCGGCAATACCTTCAAGGCAACGGCAAAACCGGTTCTCATAGGTACCGCCGTCGTCGGTGCCACCACCATGGTCTTCGGTATCATCATTCTTCTTGAGAATATGTATGGCAACGTTGTTGCTCACCTGAGCCTCGTCCAGCCTACAATTATCCTCGGCCTCCTCATGGGCGGCGCCGTTATCTACTGGTTCACGGGCGCGGCAACCCAGGCGGTTACCACGGGTGCCTATCGTGCTGTCGTCTTTATCAAGAAGAACATCAACCTTGACAAAGAAGAGGCCTCTATCGAGGACAGCAAGGAAGTTGTCAAGATCTGTACGCAATATGCTCAGAAGGGTATGTGGAACATCTTTATCGTAGTCTTCTTCATGGCCCTGGCTCTTTCATTCTTCAACCCCTACTTTTTTATCGGCTACCTTATCGCGATCGCCTTCTTCGGCCTCTATCAGGCCATCTTCATGGCGAACGCCGGCGGCGCATGGGATAATGCCAAGAAGATCGTTGAAGTCGACCTGAAAGAAAAGGGTACGGCGCTCCACGAAGCGGCCGTTGTCGGCGACACCGTAGGCGACCCCTTCAAGGACACCTCTTCGGTTTCCATGAACCCCGTCATTAAGTTCACCACACTCTTCGGCCTTCTGGCGACGGAGATCGCGGTGACCATCCAGTCTCAGACGACGAAGTACGTCATCGGCGGGATCTTCTTCGTCATCGCCCTTGTTTTCATCTATCGTTCATTCTACGGAATGAGGATCGGCGACGAGAAACTCGAGTAGCAAGCAGCTTGAGATTAAGACAATCGAAAAGGCGCCCCGAAAAGGGCGCCTTTTTTTTACCGGGGAAAACGGCAAGGGTCAGGAGGAAGCAAATCCTGGTTGTTTTTATAGGTCCAATAGGTCATGTAAGTCCTATTGGACCTATAAAAAGCAGCTTTCAGTGATTTTGTTATGATTTGAATATCGTGAGTGTTGCTTCGTCTTTGGCGAGGGAACTGCGCAGCCAGTGGGCGCTGCCGGGTTTGCATCTCTTGTGCCGCCAGGTGCTCTTGCCCACGTACAGACCCTCATTCTCTTTTATGCGCTGCCCACAGACATAGCAGTAGTCTTTCTTGAATTCCTCAAAGAGTGGTTCTGTGTAGTACAGGGTCTTTTTCTTAGCAGGCACAACCTTTCCTTTGATTCCAAGAATACCCGAAGCACCCTGCGATTGCAAGGAATATCCCAAAACCAGCCCCGCCCGCTCCTTCTCCTTCCAGAATTGATTTGACACCTTGCCGAGGCGACATTAGGATTATAACCATGCCGGGCAGAAATATCGTCTCCGTTCTGGAAATGATAGCGACACTCCTCGAGATCAAGGGAGAAAACCCGTTTAAGTCGCGGGCCTACTTCAATGCGGCGCGTGCGCTGGCGGAGCGCGAAGATTTGGACGAGATCGTGGCATCGGGACGACTTCGCGAGATTAAAGGGATCGGGGAGGCGATAGCCGGGAGGATCACGGAATATGTTAATACGGGGAAGATGGCGTACCTGCAGGAACTGACGCGGGAGGTTCCTGAGTCACTCGTCGAGCTGGCCGAGATCCCGAATCTTGGTCCCCGAAAGATAAAACTCCTTTTCGACGAGCTCCACGTCAGTAATGTGGGTGAACTTGAATATGCATGCCGCGAGAACCGGCTGATAAACCTCCCCGGATTTGGCGAGAAGACGCAGGCTAAGATCCTCAAGGGAATCGAGTTTGTCAAGAAACACAAGGGTGAACACCTTTTCGGGGATGTCTACCCTGATGCCGTAGCCATACGGGACCGGCTGAGAGGGATCGTTCCCGGCGGCCTCATCGAGGTGTGCGGAAGCATCCGCAGAAGGAAAGAGATCGTCAGGGACATCGACATTCTGGCCGCGGGGGGCGACAAAGAGGCGCTGTCCCTTGCTTTTAGCAGCCTTCCCGGCATCGAGGAGATCTATCTGACGGGCGAAACCAAGACGTCCTGCCGGCTCATTTCCGGGGTGGACGCCGACCTGCGTGTGGTGAGCCTCGCCGAATATCCCTGCGCGCTCGTCTATTTCACGGGCAGCAAGGAGCATAATATCCGCCTGAGGGCCATCGCGAAGAAGAAGGGGTTGAAGCTGAACGAGTACGGACTGTTCGACGGTGACAGGCCGCTTCCCCTGAAGGACGAAGAGGAGGTGTACGGGGCGCTGGGTCTGGATTATGTGCCGCCGGAGCTCAGGGAGGACATGGGGGAGATCGAGGCCGCGAGCACCCACACCCTGCCCGAACTGGTAGAGGAGTCCCATATCACCGGGGTCTTTCATGTACATAGCGAGTTTAGTGACGGTTCCGACCCGATAGAAAAGATTGTCGCAGCGGCAAAAGCCCTGGGTTTTACCTGTCTTGGCATATCCGATCACAGCAAGAGCGCTTACTATGCGGGCGGTCTCAGGAAGGAGGACCTGCTCAGGCAGTGGGACCTCATCGACAGCCTCAATGCAAAGCAGAATGATGTTCGCATCTTCAAAGGTATCGAGAGCGATATCCTGCCCGATGGAAGCCTCGATTACGACGAGGACATCCTCAAAGGATTCGATTTCGTCGTTGCCTCTATCCACTCGAATTTCAACCTGAAGAGCGATGAGCAGCTTGCCCGGGTTATCACCGCCATGGATAATCCCTTCATGACCATGCTGGGCCACCCTACCGGCAGATTGTTGCTGTCGCGGGACGGCTACGGTATCGACATGAAGACCGTGATCGACGAAGCGGCCCGCCGCGATGTGATCATTGAACTCAACTCAAGTCCCTATCGGCTGGACATCGACTGGCGGTATCTCCCCTACGCAAAGGAAAAGGGCGTGATGATCTCGATCAACCCCGATGCCCACAACGCGGCTGGCATCAAGGATGTTTTCTATGGTGTCGGCATTGCCAGAAAAGGCTGGCAGGAAAAGAAGGACATTCTCAATACCCGCAGCGCTGATGAGATAAAAGAAATCTTCGAAAAGAAGAGATCAGGGACCAGGGACTGAACCCTTCTTTCTTTTCCCTTGGACAGGTTCCGATCTAAGTGGTATAAAAGATACATCCTCATTGTTCTGACATGAAAAAAGACATTGCTTCTATCTTGACTAAACTCCAGGAAATGCACGGCGAGCCCCGGGTGGAGCTTTCTTATTCCAACCCCCTTGAACTCGTTGTTGCCACGGTTTTGTCCGCGCAATGTACAGACCAGCGGGTCAACGAGGTGACAAAGAGCCTCTTCAAGAAGTACACGACAGCGCAAGACTACCTGAACGTACCGGAAGCAGAACTTGAAGAGGATATACGGCCCACGGGTTTTTACCGGAACAAGGCGAAGAGCATCAAGAACATCGCCGGGGAACTCCTCGAAAGGTTTCAGGGGAAGGTTCCCGACGACATAGACACCTTCGCGACCGTGAAAGGAATCGGCAGGAAATCGGCAAACATGATCGTCGGCCTTGCTTACAGCAAACCGGGTGTCATTGTTGACACCCACGTGGCGCGCGTCGCGCAAAGGCTGGGACTGGCATCGGCCAGGGATCCCGAAAAAATTGAACGTGACTTGAAGACGCAGGTGCCCATGCCCTGGTGGATGGCATTCTCTCTTCTTGCAATACTCCACGGGAGATACATCTGCAAGGCAAAGAAGCCTGATTGTCCGCGGTGTCTCCTTCGCGAAGATTGTGATTATTACTCCATGGGAGGAAAATAAGATGTTTGATGCAGAAAAGCTGACTGAAAAGCAAGTTGAGGACCTGATGGGACTCTCGCGGCTCGCGAAGGGCGACATTATCACCATGACGCGCCTTGCGGGTACGGGACACCCCGGCGGTTCCATGTCGTCCCTTGATCTCTACCTCACCGTCTTTTCCCAGGCAAATTTTGAGGGAAAGGACCCCGACCAGATCGTGATAAGCCACGGCCATACATCACCGGGGGCATATGCCAGTCTGGCCCGTTTGGGCCACATGCCCGTGGAGGAAGTTGTCGCCTTTTTTAGAAAAACGGGGAGCCCCTTCGAAGGCCATGTCGTCAGCGGCATGCCTTTCATACGGTGGTCGACCGGCAACCTCGGCCAGGGGCTGTCCGCGGGAGTCGGCTTTGCGATTGCTTCAAAGATGCAGGGCAGCTCGTCCCACGTCTATGTATTCATGGGAGACGGCGAACAGCAGAAAGGGCAGATCGGTGAAGCGCGCCGCCTGGCAGTCAAATACGGCCTGACGAATATAACGGCCCTCGTGGATTATAACAAGCTTCAGATCAGCGGCAGCATCGACCTCGTCATGCCCCAGAACATCGTCGAGAATTATCTGTCCGACGGATGGGATGTCCTCATCATCAATGGCCACGATCATCAGGAGATATACAGCGCCTTGAAGAAAGCCCGCTCTGTCGACAACCCGGTTTGCATTGTTGCCAACACGGTTATGGGTAATGGCGTCCCCTTTATGGAGAACAAGGAAAAATACCACGGCAGCCCCGTCAGCGAAGCAGAGTACAAGGAAGCCATGGGTATTCTCGGGCTCGAGGACAAACTCGACTATTATAAGGAAAAGAGAAAGGGACAGTGGACTTTCCAGCTGTCTCGTGAA
>DNYO01000290.1:0-9168 GCA_003506795.1 Deltaproteobacteria bacterium | reverse complement strand
GACCTGGCAAGCTCGGTCAAGACGGCCGATTTCGCCAAGGCATATCCGGATTACTTCTTCCAGGGCGGCATTCAGGAGCATAATACCGCGACCGTGGCGGGGGCACTGTCAGCCAAAGGGGTGCTCACTTTTTTTGCGGACTTCGGCGTATTCGGGATTGACGAGACGTACAACCAGCAGCGTATAAACGACATAAACGATACGAACCTGAAGACGGCCATCACGCACGTTGGACTTGATGTGGGGCCCGACGGCAAAACCCACCAGTGCATCGACTATATCGGCCTGGCCCGCGGTCTTTACCGGGCAAAGACGATCGTGCCCTGCGACCCCAACCAGACGGACCGGGTCATCCGCTATGTGGCAGGCACGAAGGGAAATTTCTTTATCGGCATGGGCCGCAACCGCTGGCCCGTAATGTACAGGAATGAAGGGGAAGCCTATTTTTCGGGATCCTACGTTTTTGAATACGGCAAGATGGACGTCATGGCCGATGGAAAGGACGGGGCGATCATAACCTACGGCGGATTCGTTTCACGGGCCTTCTCGGTGAGGCAAAAACTTTCCGAAAAGGGAAAGACCTTTGCCGTCATTAACATGCCCTGCGTCGACGAGGACGACGAGGCCGTAATGGCGAAACTCGCCTCCTTGCCAGTAATCGTCACCTATGAAGACCACAACGTAAACACCGGCATAGTCCCTATCATCACGAAAAGTCTCCTCAAACTCGGCTTCAAAGGTGCCTTCCTTTCCTTCGGCGCCACCTCTTACGGTGCGTCGGGTGACACGGACGAGGTCCTGGCAAGCCAGGGACTGGATGTGGACAGTGTGGTGAAGAGAATAGGTGATGGGTTATAGGTAATAGGTGATGGGCTGTAAAAAACCAAAAGACGGGGTAGGGGAGGAGAGGTAAAGGGAGGATGCTTGGTGATCGGGTCTTTCCTATGAACCCATTACCCATTACCTATTACCCATCTTCTTATTACCCGTTTTCACTAAGGAGCCTTCATGGAAGATATCAAGGGGATGTACAAGAAGATCGTCAAGGACAATTTTCCTGATACCATCAAGATAGATCTCGGCGGACAGGTCCTCATTTACAAAAAAAAGGTCTGGAACATATTTGACGCCGATGAAAAATGCGACGTCGAGCGGGGCCTTCGCTACGGAGAAAACCCTGACCAGCCCTCGGCCATGTACGAAATGATAAACGGCAACATCACGCTGGGCGATGCCCGTTTCTTTGACCATGATACCGGTCTTGTCAGCAAGATAACCGAAAAGGATATGCTCCAGGTGGGCAAACACCCGGGGAAAATCAACCTGACAGATGTGGACAATGGTTTGAATATTCTGAAATTCCTCGATCAGAAGCCGGCGTGTTCCATTATGAAACACAACAATCCCTGCGGGGCGGCATACGGTTCCACATCGGCCGAGGCTTTCGAGAAGGCCTTTTGGTGCGACAGGATAGCCGCCTTCGGAGGGGCTGTCCTCTTTACAAAAACCCTTGATGTGGAGACGGCGAAGGCCATGGTGCCCTATTACTTTGAAGTGGTCTGCGCCCCGGAATTTGAGGGCGGCGCCATCGACATCCTGAAGAAATGGAAGAACCTTCGGCTGGTGCAGATAAAGGAGATAGAGCGGCTCGGCGCATTCAAGACGAAGAGGACCATAGATTTCAAATCCCTGATGGATGGCGGTCTGATCCTTCAGGAATCACAGCCGTACAGGATCAAGGGCAGGGATGATCTTAAACCTGCCGAGGCGGTTTATAAAGGTGAAACGTACCGGATAAAGAGAATGCCTACCGACGACGAGTATCGTGACATGCTCTTCGGCTGGTACGTCGAGTCGGGCGTGAGTTCCAATTCGGCGCTCTTCGTGAAGGACGAGGCCACCGTGGCCATCGGCACGGGAGAACAGGACCGGGTGGGCGTTGTCGAGATCGCCATTTTCAAGGCCTACAAGAAGTTTGCGGACACCGAGGTCTTCCGGAAGTACGGGGTGCCCTATGCGGTCTTCAAACTGGAGGCGGCCCAGGGCCGCAGGGATATGAAGGATCTCATTGCGATAGACATCTACACACGAGATCATAACGCCGGTCTTCAGGGTTCGGTGATTGTCTCCGACGGTTTCTTCCCCTTCAGGGACGGTGTGGATGCCGCCATAAAGGAAGGGGCCAGGGGCGTGATCCAGCCGGGCGGATCGGAACGTGACTACGAGGTCATCGAGGCCTGCAACGAAAAGGACGTGGCCATGGTTTTCGCCGGCCAGAGGCTTTTCAAACATTAGGCTGGCGAAGGGACGAGGAACGACGGATATAAGATGAAATATATCGTAATAATCGGCGTAATCATCGTTGTGTACGTTATCATCAGGGTGTCACTGAAAAAGCATTTCTAGGGCTCCGGGTTCGGGATGCGCGGACCGGAGAAAAGCTGCGTGTCCCGGTGTCCGAAACCCCGGGGTTTCCCTGAAATTGTCAAGCCTTTTGTGTTGACAAAGTACCGAAAAATAAATTAAAATTGTGAAAACAGTAACAAATTCCTACAGCCATCGGAGGGTAATAAATGAGACCGTATTTTGAAAAAATGCAGGAATGGAACAAGCCGGTAAAGGTGAATGCAAAGAACGCTGAGGAGATTAGAGCCGTTGAGAAAGAGATCGAGGAACTTGTCGATAAGGCGAAAAAGGCTGGCCTGGCCCAGGAGACATTGAATAAACGCGGTGAATGGACTGTTCACCAGAGGTTGGAATACATTGTCGACCCCGGAACATGGGCTCCCCTTCATATGCTTTTCGACCCCATGGATGAAGAATCAGGCACCACGGGTGTTGTGGACGGTCTCGGCAGGATAAACGGAAGATGGTGTGTGATCATTGGTTTCGACAACAAGGTCATGGCAGGCGCTTGGATCGCGGGTCAGCCTCACAACATCTTGAGAGTTACCGATATAGCAAAAAGACTTCATTGTCCCCTCGTATGGATAGTCAACTGCAGCGGCGTGAAGCTTCCCGAACAGGAAAGAATGTATGCCAACAGGCGCGGCAGCGGAACAACATTTTTCCGTCATGCCGAACTCAATAAACTGGGTATCCCCGTACTCGCGGCCATTTACGGAACCAACCCTGCAGGCGGCGGCTACCAGGGTATTTCCCCGACCCTTCTGCTTGCCCACAAAGATGCAAATATCGCCGTCGGCGGCGCCGGCATCGTCAGCGGTATGGCACCGAAGGGCTTTTTCGACGAAGCAATGGCAGAGCAGATCATCGAAGCCACCAAGAAATTCAAAGCCATTCCTCCCGGCAGGGTCGAGATCCACTATGACGCGACGGGATTCTTCCGCGAAGTTCATCCTTCAGAAGAGAGTCTCCTCGATTCATTGAAGAGCTGGGTCGTAAAGCTTCCCTACTATGATGCAAGCTTCTTCAGGGTTGCAAAACCGGCCGAACCGAAGTTCCCGGCTGAAGACCTTTACAGTATCGTCCAGTTCAACCAGAAAATGGTTTACGACATGGAACAGTTCATGTCACGCCTCGTCGACAACAGCGAACACATGGAATTCCGTCCTGACATCGGTCCCGAGCTTTACACGGGTCTTGTCAAGGTTGACGGCTTCCTCATCGGTATAGTCGGAAACAGGCAGGGCATGTTGCCCAAGGGCTACCCGCAGTATGCACCGTACCCCGGCATCGGCGGCAAGTTCTACCGCGAAGGCCTCATCAAGGTCAACGAGTTCGTGACCCTCTGCGGCAGGGACAGGGTCCCCATGATCTGGATCCAGGATACGTCGGGTATCGACGTCGGCGACATCGCGGAAAAGGCGGAGCTTCTCGGCCTTGGCCAGTCACTTATCTACTCCATCGAGCAGAGCGACCTCCCCATGATGACCATCATTCTGAGGAAAGGCACCGCCGCTGCCCACTACATCATGGCAGGCCCGCAGGCGAACAATAACAACTGTTTCACCCTCGGCACCGCGACCACCGAGATCTATGTTATGCACGGTGAGACCGCAGCCGTCGCCAGCTTCGCCAGGCGCCTCGTAAAAGAGAAAGATGCCGGCAAATCTCTCGCGCCCGTCATCGAAAACATGAACAAGACGGTCAAACACTACTACGACATGTCACGGCCTTCCTACTGTGCAAAGAAAGGCCTTGTCGATGAGGTCGTAAAATTCTCCGAGTTGAGAAAGTATTTCGTAGCATTCGCGAACTGCGCCTATGCGAACCCGAAATCGATCTGCCCGTGGCACCAGATGATCATGCCCAGGATCATAAAGGGCTAACACCGTTAGAGATACAGATCAGGGTGGATATACAATCCACCCTGATTTTTTGTTTATTACGTTAACCAATTAGTAGTAACCGTTGACTGATTACAGGTGAATTGGGGAGTGAGCGCCTCCAGTATGAAGAACAGACTTGCATCGATGTTGAAAGAAATTCGGGGACAGGGCAATTACCGAAGCATACGGTACGTGCGCCCCCTTTGCGCCGCCACGATAATTCACGGCGGCAAGGAATACCTTAACCTCTGCTCCAATAGTTATTTGTCGCTTCATCTCCATCCTGCGGTCATGGAGGCAGCGAGGTCCGCAGTAGGCAATTATGGTACCGGCACCTGTTCGTCGCGAAGCGTCTCCGGAAGCATCGATCTGTACGAAAAGCTCGAAGCAGCCGTCGCCCGCTACAAAGGGTATAAGAAGGGTCTCATATTTCCGACGGGATACATGGCAAATATCGGCATAGTCTCCACCATTCCGGGCAAGGGAGACGTAATTTTCAGCGACGAGTTGAACCATTCGAGTCTCATCGACGCCATGCGCCTTTCCTACGCAAAAAAGGTCATCTACAGGCATCGCGACGCGGGCGACCTCGAACGGAAGCTGAAGAGGTACGGGGCGCGGGGTAAATCCTTCGTCATAACGGAATCGATCTTCAGCATGGACGGGGACATGGCACCTCTGGCCGAGATCATGGAGCTTCGCGACCGGTACGGTTTCTATGCCATTGTCGACGATGCGCACGGAACGGGTATCTTCGGAAAAGGCGGAAGCGGTGTCGAAGAGCACTGGCGCCTCAAGGGGGCAGCCGACATCCACATGGCCACCTTCGGCAAGGCGATGGGGTCCTTCGGCGCCTTCGTGCTTTCCGACCCCGTTGTAATAGAGTATCTTGTCAACCGCGCGCGGACATTCATGTACACGACGGCCCTGCCGCCGGCCGCCCTGGCCGCCTCACAGGAAGCCCTCGATCTCGTCTCGGGCGATCTGTCCTTCAAGGAAGAGCTCTGGCGCAATATCGACTATATGCGCTCGGGACTTCTTGGCGCCGGCTTCGATCTCAAGGAGAGCACGGGCCCCATCGTCCCGATTGTGGTGGGTAAGGACGCCGACGCCGTAAAAATGCAGAAGATCCTCATGAACGAAGGATTCTTCCTTCAAGCCATCCGTCCCCCCACCGTCCCGACAGGTACATCGAGGCTAAGACTCACGGTGGTAAGAGGCTTCTCGCAGGAGCAGATGGACAGGGCCATCGAAGCGATAACGGCAGCAGGAAGAAAGATGAAATTGGTGTAGAGAGGCGGGTGATAGGTAATGGGTAATAGGTGATGGGAAAGGCATAAAATCTTTTCCCATAACCCATAACCCATAACCCGCTTTTTACGACGATAAGGAGTAAAAAGTGTATTCTTCTGAACAGCTTAAAGCTTGGGACAAGCGGTATGTCTGGCACCCCTTTACCCAGATGTCGGATTACATGGACGGCGAACCGCTTGTCATAGAACGCGGTGAGGGGTTCCATCTGATAGATACAGAGGGAAGACGTTACATCGACGGTGTTTCATCATTGTGGGTGCTGGTTCATGGTCATGGCCGGAAAGAGCTCACAGATGCCATAGAGAGACAATCGAAAGAACTTTGCCATTCCACATTGCTCGGCCTCGCTAACGTCCCTGCCGTTGTCCTGGCGAAGGGACTTACAGCGATCGTACCCCGCGGCCTTACGAAGGTGTTCTATTCGGACAACGGGTCCACGTCCGTCGAGATCGCGATAAAGATGTCCTATCAATACTGGCAGCAAAGGGGAGAGAAAAAACGGAAACGGTTCATCTCCTTTACTAACGGCTATCATGGCGACACCATCGGGTCGGTAAGCATCGGCGGCATCGATCTCTTCCACAAGGTGTATCGTCCTCTCCTTTTCAAGACATACAAGGCCCCGTCTCCCTATTGCTACCGTTGTCCCATGAAGCTCGACCGGGCTTCCTGCGGCATGGCCTGCGTGGGAGAGTTCGAGCGCATTGTGAAGAAGCATAAGGAGGAGGTCTGCGCCGTTGTCATCGAGCCTCTCGTTCAGGGAGCCGCCGGCATGATCACTCAGCCCGATGGTTTTCTCAAAGAGGTCTGGAGGATAGCGAAGGACAACGGGCTCCATTTTATCACCGATGAAGTGGCCACCGGATTCGGCCGAACCGGGACCATGTTTGCCTGCGAACAGGAAGGGATAGAACCCGATTTTCTTTGTCTTGCCAAGGGCATCACCGGAGGATACCTTCCGCTGGCCGCAACCATCACCACCGAAGATATCTTCAATGGGTTTCTCGGACGCTTTGATGAATACAGGACATTTTTTCACGGCCACACCTATACGGGAAATCCCGTGGCCTGCGCGGTCGCCGTCGAAAACCTGGCGCTCTTCGAAAAGGAGCATACCATAGAGCGGATGGCGGACAAGATAACTCTGTTAAAGAATGAACTCACGCGTTTTGCCGATCTGGCCCACGTGGGCGAGGTGCGGCAAAGAGGTTTCATGGTGGGTATCGAGCTTGTAAAGAGCTCAAAGACCGGGAAACCCTATCCGCCGGCCGCAAAGATCGGTCAGAAGGTCACTATCGAGGCGAGAAAAAGAGGGGTTATCATCCGGCCCCTTGGAGATGTCATCGTCCTCATGCCGCCCCCGGCAATCGATGCCGAAACCCTGAAAGAGCTTGTGGACGTAACCTACGATTCCGTAAAACAGGCGACCGGCGCGCCCTGAAAAGACACGCCGGCCAGCCGGATTGACGATCTCACACTATCATTTTCAGACTGAGAATTCCTTAACGATGCCCTGAAGGCTAACCGACAGGCGGGCGAGTTCATCAGACGCCTGGGAGACCTGTGTGGACGCCGAAGACGTTTCCTTCGATATCGTCGCGATGGAGTCGATATCCTTGCTGATGCCCTCGGATGTCGCCGTCATCTCTTCGGTAGCGGAGGCGATCTGCTGGACCATAAGCTGAAGATCGTCGACCTTGTTGACGATATTGTTCAGGGCCGTGCCTGCCTGCTGCGATAGCGTGGTGCCTGAGGAGACCTTCTTTTTCACCTCTTCCATGGCCTCGACCGCCCTGTTGACCTCTTTCTGGATGTTGCCGATCATGTCGGCGATCTCTGCCGTTGAATTGCCGGTCCTCTCGGCAAGCTTCTTGACCTCATCGGCAACAACGGCAAACCCGCGGCCGTGTTCTCCGGCCCGTGCCGCCTCAATTGCGGCATTGAGCGCCAGGAGGTTTGTCTGGTCGGCGATCTCGTTGATAACGTTGACGATCTCACCTATCTGCTTGGAAAGCTCGCCCAGGGAACGGACCATCATTGCTGACGCATCGACCGTGCTCGCTATCTCCTGGACCTCTTTGACGGCCATATCGACAACCTCTTTTCCGTTTCGTGCGACCTCGACCGTCTCCTGGCCGGATACGGCGATATTTCCGGTGTTGCGGGCCACGTCGATGACGGTCTGGCTCATCTCTTCGGATGCCGTCGCCACCTGAACGGACATCTGGGCCTGTTCGTCGGAGCCCTTTGACGTCTGAACGGCGCTGGCGCTTAGCTGGTGGCTGGCTGAAGCGATGTTGTCAGCGGAGGTATTTATCTGGTTTACGACGCCCCGCCATTTCCTGACCATGTTGCCCAGAGATTCGAGAAGGGCACCCATTTCATCCCGGCTTACCACCTTCACATCGACCGTCAGGTCGCCCTCCGCAAGCCTGTTGGCCACATTCATTCCCTCCTGAAGGGATCGAGTTATCGTCCTGACGAAAAAGAACGTCCCGGCGGCGATCATAACCAGAATGACAAGGGAGATGATGATGAAGACCATCCTGGCATTCGCGGTCTCTTTCGTAAGCTCTTTGAAACGGACCTCGATCCTGTCCTCGCTGAGCTTGACCAGTTGCCTGAAAAGGCTGTCGATGGTAGTTGATATGGTGCTCGTGTGTTCCGACCATATCGCCGCCGCCTCGTCGTTCTTTCCCTGCATTGCAAACCCGGCCAGCTTGACGTTATGTTCCTTGCCCTTGGCCAATTGCTCCTTGATCTTGCCGAGGAGGTTCCCAAACTCGGCTTTTGTCGCGGGGTCCTTGACGTTCGCCATGACCCCCTCAATCTTCTTGACCGCCCGGCCATAGGAAGCCCTCGCCCTATCGATCTTGGCTCTTTCGGCCTCCTTGAGCGCCGCATCTTTGGTCAGGGCCATGCTGAGCATCGACTTATCGATGGTGTCCACGGCATCCTTGATCTCCTTGAAAGCCACGATCCTTCCATAATTGTTCTTGACGATATGGTCTACCGACCGGCCTGAGCGATCGAGGTAATAGTACCCGAGACCACCCATTATAAAGACAAGGACCATGAGAGTGGCTGCGCCGATTCCAAGTTTGGTGCTGATCTTGAGGTTGTTGAGCATGATGTCTCCTTCCGCGTTCTGTTTTAACTCAAGGCGGTGTATCTACCGCACGACATGCGTGGTTCAAACCCTTCCTTCCACTATTTCTTATCGGCGGACGGGCAATATCTTTAATACCGGACGCGCTCTCAGACAATGCAAATTGGTTATTGTCCCGTTTACCACGATGAATCCGTTATAATATCGGGCAACTGGCACCGGGTCGTCGCCCTGCAAATATTTTATGAAACTTTTTTTGGACTATCGCTTGACAATCTCCGGAAAATAAGTATACTTATCCTTGCTTCAAGGTTGAACGCTGTTCTTTGAAAATAGTAATTAAATAGCAGGTCCACGTCTAATTCAGAAATTTGTTGTAAAGTTCAGGTTTGTTTTGAGAGTTTGATCCTGGCTCAGAACGAACGCTGGCGGCGTGCCTAACACATGCAAGTC
>DNYO01000053.1 GCA_003506795.1 Deltaproteobacteria bacterium | reverse complement strand
GTGAAGGACCACGCCGGGAACACGCGCTACTTCGAAGGCACTGTTGAGGACATCACCAAACGCAAGAAGATGGAGCAGCAGCTCAAGCAGAGCGAAAATCTCTTGAAGGCCGCGCAAAGCATTGCCAAGGTCGGCGGCTGGGAATACGACGTCCAGAGTAAAAAGGTAATATGGACGGATGAGGTGTATCGTATTTATAACGTTTCAGAAAGCTTTGATCCGAACGATATAGCAAAGGCCATAAGGTTCTATGCCGTAGAGGACAGACAGAAGATAGAAGAAGCTTTTACACAGGCAGTCGAACAACACAGGCCATATGACCTAGAGCTAAAATTCGTATCCGCCGACAGGACCCGAAAATGGGTCCGCACCATCGGCCGACCGCTCGTAAAGGATGGCCGGGTTGTAAAAGTGGTCGGCAATATAGCGGACATTACCGACCGGAAGAATGCCGTGGAGGAGCTGAATATTTCCACAGAGAAGCTCAGAAAGAACCTCATCGGTACGATCCAGGTAATATCAGTTATGCTGGAAACCCGGGATCCCTACACCGGAGGTCATCAGAAAAGGGTATCGAGCCTTGCCCGGTCCATTGCTCAGGAGATGAGGCTTTCTAAAGACACGATAGACATTATCAGGATCGCCGGGAGCATCCACGATATCGGAAAGATGTCGGTGCCCGCGGAGATTCTGAGCAAACCCACAAAGCTGAGCGATATCGAGATGAGCATCCTCAAAGTACATCCCCGGATTGGTTCTGATATCATAAAGGTTGCGGAATTACCGGATCTTTTGACAGAGATGGTCCTTCAGCACCACGAACGGATCGACGGCTCCGGTTACCCCCAGGGGCTGAAAGGCAAAGAGATTCTCCTGGAGGCTCAAATACTGGCCGTTGCGGATGTAGTCGAAGCCATGGCGTCCCACCGTCCTTACCGGCCTTCTCTTGGCGTTGATGCAGCCCTTGCGGAGATAGAGAAAAACCAGGGTATTTTCTATCACCCGGATGTTGCTGAGGCGTGCCTGAGGTTGTTCAGAGAAAACAGATTTAAATTCGAATAAATAGAAAACTTTCTTCCCGCAACTCGTTGACATGCACTCCACGATTAGCTTAGACTGTGTGTGCCACGGAGCACACGAAGTGATAATCCCCAATTACGAAATCATCGAGAAGATGGCGGAAAGCCAGCAGGCGGTGATATTCAAAGCATACCACAAGAAGAACCCGGGGAGAATGCTGGTGCTCAAAATCCTCAAAGGCACCCTTCTTTCCGAGTACAAGATATCTCAGTTCGCACAAAAGGTCGAGCACCTTAAGGTCTTGAACGATCCACTGGTCATCACGCCCCTTCTGTTCAGTGCGAAGGGTGGGACTTGCTTTATAACCCAGGAGTATTTTGAAGGAGTAACCCTCGACACGTGGATCAACGAGCGTTCGGAAACACCCCTGGACGGTTTTTTCCGCGTAGCCATCGGGATTGCTTCCGCCCTGCAAAAGGTTCATGCAGCGGGGATCATTCATGGGGGAGTCAAGCCTCACAACATACTGATAAGTCCGAAAACGTTTGCCATACGGCTGATAGACTTCATCAGTTCCCTTGATGTGAGAGATGTAAGCCACTTTATCTACGATCGTTCCTTTGTCAGAGAAGCCCTGGCCTATACGTCACCCGAGCAGACCGGACGCATCAGCCACAGAGTTGTATTCTCCTCAGACCTCTATTCCCTGGGCATCGTATTCTACGAGATGCTGACAAACCGTCTCCCTTTCGCTTCCACCGACCCTCTCGAGCTGATACACTCCCATCTGGCGGAGGAATCGGCACCAGTCAATGAGGTGAACCCCGAGGTTCCAGCTGCCCTCAGCAACGTCGTCGCCAAGCTGCTGCTCAAGGAGCCGGAGAAGCGCTATCAGAGCGACAACGGTCTCATCGCCGACCTGATCAGGTGCAGGGATGAGTACTCGGATACAGGATCGATAACGGAATTCCCGCTGGAAAGTGTGCTGAACGGCCACCGGGTCACTTTCATTTCGAAAATGGTGGGCAGGGACCGGGAAGCCCGGGTTATCCTTGAAGAATATGAACAGGCTTCCCGGGGAGAATTCAGGTCGATGCTGATCTCCGGGCTCTCCGGTATCGGAAAGACCCGGCTGATCCAGGAACTGCAAAAACCGATTGTGAAGCACAGGGGCTATTTTGCGTCCGGGAAGTTCGACGTATACCAGAAGAACATTCCTTACAGCTCCCTGATCCAGGCGTTCCGGAACCTGATGCGGACGTTCCTCACCGAGAGCAATGAAAGGGTTGCACTCTGGAAAGAGAAGATACTGGTGGCCGTGGGACAGAACGGAAAGGTCCTGACGGATGTCGTTCCGGAACTAGCTATTCTGATAGGCCCGCAGCCCGAGGTGAGGCAGCTTCCTCCGGTCGAATCACTGAACAGGTTTCACGATGTCTTTGATCGATTTCTGACCTGTCTGGCAAGCGAAGAGAACCCGCTGACGTTATTCATAGATGATCTTCAATGGTGCGATACAGCGTCCTTCGATTTTCTGGAGAACATATTTGCTGCCTCTCAGGACCACCCTTACCTTTTTCTCCTGGGGGCGTATCGTCACAACGAAGTCGATTCAAGCCATCCTTTATCCAAACTGATCATCAAGTTTAAAGAGATGGGCCGACCCCTTAAAGAGATCAGGCTCGGACCTTTAAAGCCCGTGCATTGTCATGAAATGGTCTCGTACATCCTGGACTCCCCCTTACCGCAGACCAGAACATTATCGGACTTCATAGGCGCACTGACTGAAGGAAACCCGCTTTTTGTCAGTGAAAGTCTCTCCTACCTGCACAACGAGGAGCTCCTTTACCTTGACCGGGAGCGGCAATGGCAATGGGACCTCGATAAGATCAGGCAGTCGCGCATGCCGACCAGCGTTGTTGCCCTTTTCAGTACGAAGATTCGGAGGCTTCCGCCTGGCCTGGTCGAGTTGCTCGAATATTGCGCGTGTATGGGTAATACCTTCTCGCCCACAGAACTCGCATTGATCAGAGAGATGACTTTGGTTGAGATTTTCACCACGCTCAAACCTGCCCTCGGGGAAGGACTCCTGGTGGAAAGCAAGAACCAGCTGCAATTTATTCACGACAAGGTTCAGGAGGCGGCATTGTCCGCCATACCGGAAGACCGCCGTCGCCGGATACACCGTGAGGTGGGAAACCACCTTCTTTCCGCTCTTCCGGAAGGAGCCGACCTTGAGAAGCTCGAAAACCTCTTCACCATAGTCTCGCACCTCAATCTGGGAAAAGACGATAACGCGGATGTAGAAACAGCCTATTTCCTCTCGGACCTCAACTACCACGCCGGGAATAAGGCCCTCGAGTCCCTCGCTACGGAGGCGGCACACGAGTATTTCGGTCTCAGCAGGGCGCTCCTGCCCGACGATTGTTGGGAAGAGGGTCATTACGAACGTACTTTCAGGGTATACCAGAAGGCG
>DNYO01000313.1 GCA_003506795.1 Deltaproteobacteria bacterium | reverse complement strand
CCGGATAGGGGCGCCGAACGACCCGGTGCCTGCCGAGGACGAAGAAAGCGGGTTCAGCTACATCCCCGGCGGTACGGGCATCAAGGAATGGAGCCACGGGTGGCTCGACGTTCTCGTCGGCTCAAAGAACGAGATTATCTTCGGCAACGTGATCAGCGCGGTCATCGGCTTTCGGGGCTGGTTTACCGGAGGCATCCTTTTTGACGCCGTCATCGGCCCCGTCTGGGAGATCAAGATTCCCGACAAGTGGACCTTCAAGAACGGCCACATGGAAGTGACCGCGGACACGTGGAAGCTTTACCTCAACAGGACGATAGTGAAGGAGGGACATGAAAAGTTCGAGGCCAGCAGTTCCAGGGTTGTCGGGGATGTGAACCGTGTTATAGCTCAGAGGATCGGTACGTATGTGAACCAGACGTCTGCGATAGAGCGTGACACCGGGGCGTGTCTGAGTCGCAGCCAGACCGTCGGCACACAACTGGGTGTGCGGGGAACGGAAATGAAGGCTCTCGCTACGAAGGTCTCCGACATGGGAGCGAAGGTGGCGGGCGGGGGACGCTCCACGGCGATGGCGGGGGCACTAATGACAGAGAGCGGCGTCGATGTGGACCAGGGTGCAACCCGCACGATCACCTCAGGCACCAGCCTCAGGAGCGGCGCTCTGGCCGTGCAAGAGGCGTTGGCGCCTATTGTACAGGGGTAATGGAATGAAAGTCGTCAAGCAATCGGAACAGTCTCTTCTCTTAAACTACTTTGGCCTCGGGAACCGGTATTACCTCGCGGTTTCGGTTCTGACTTTCTTCTCCTTCGACAACCCCCCGGCGGTGTTAAAGGAACAGGACATGTGGCCATTCGTACAGGGCGAGCTTGGCAAGGACGCCATACTCGACATGGCCATGCCGAAGCCGAAGGGAGAGTTTCTGGTCTGGGGCAGGTGCTTCTCCCCCGACGGCAAGCCCCGCGGAGCATCCCGTGTAAGCGTGAGGGTCGGCGCCATGGAAAAAGGCCTCTACGTTTTCGGGGACCGCCGCTGGAAGAAGGCCGCCGGAGTCGGTCTTGCCATCAGCGAGCCCGAGCCTTTCATCGAGATGCCCCTTACCTATGGCCGCTCCTTCGGCGGCAGCGGTTTCGACAGGAACCCCGTCGGCAGGGGTGCCGCTCCCGTTGTCACGAAAGACGGCTCCGAGGTGCATCCCCTTCCCAACATCGAGGATCCGGCACATCTTGTCGGTTCTCCCTCGGACCGGCCCGAACCTGCGGGACTCGCCCCCTACGACTCATCCTGGCCCCAGAGGGCGAAAAAGCTCGGCACCTACGACAACAAATGGTTCCAGGAACGCTGGCCCTTCTACCCTGACGATATGGACTGGACCTATTTCAACAGCGCCCCCGGGGATCAGCAGATGGAAGATTTCTTCCAGGGGACGGAATCGTTCCTCGCGGCGGGTATGCACCCGAAGAAACCCGTCATCGAGTCGCGCCTGCCGGCAATACGCCATCGCCTTTTCGTCAACCAGGTCGACGACATGAAGAAACCCGCCGGCCCCACGACATTTAAGGAAGCCCTCACCCATATCGACACGGTGTGGCTTTTCCCTCACGCGGAAAGGGGTATCCTGGTGGCGCGGGCGACCATCGAGGTCAAGGATGACGAGGCCCTCGACATTCCCCATCTCTATATTGTCAACGAGGAGATGGCCGCCGCACCCGGCACCATTGAAAGATATTACGAGGAGTTTAAGAAGAGCATCGACCGCGCCGTCGCCGTCGACATAGCGCCGCAGATGGCCGAAGCGAAGGAAAAGCTCACCGACATGGCCGACATGCTCAAGGACCTGCCCCTGGAGATAAAGGATTCCGTGGCGCAGCACCTCGGTCAGGCCCCGAAGTCCGTCAAGACGGCCTCCGAGGTGGCCCTCAATTCCATCGCCCTCATCGAGAAGCAGCAGAAGCTTCTCGCCCGGGGAGAGAAGAAGCTTCTCGCCATGAAGGCTGAATACGGCCACATCATGAAGATGGACACCAGCGCCATTGGCGGGGCGATGAAGCAGTTCGAAGAGGCGAAGAAGGAGCTTGCCGCCATCCCCGGCAAAGTTGCGGCAGCCGGCAAGAAGAAGGATGAGATACTCAAGGGAATGAAGGAGAAGTTCAAGACCTCCATCGATCCGAGGCTTCTCGCGAAGGTGCCGGGGGGCGGGGTGGACCTTGACGAGTTATTTGAGTCCTATGAGGAAAAACCGGGCGATCCCTGGCACCTGTCGGGCATGCGTTTCGTGGAGCGCTGCCGCGACGAGATCGCCTTATACCCGGAGATCCTCGCCTCTCTTCGGAGCCTGGGACTGAGACCCTATACCCTCAGGCGGTCATGGATAGGCATAAACAGGCAGGACGCATCCCTGGAAAGGTCGGCCTGGGGGCTTAAAGGGGAAGCGAAGACCGGTGATCCCGCAGCGCTTGTTATACCCGCCGGGCTCGTTATACCCCGTTTTGACGGTCCCGACCTTGACAGGATAACCGTCCGGCCCGTCTTTGCCGGCTCCGGCGGGCCCCAAACGTCGGCACGCATTCCGGAGGCCTGCGCCGACGGGAGCGGCGATGCCGTGGTCGAAGGCTCCGGGGAATTCGCGATGGCCCTCGGGGGCGAGGAGGGAAAACCCTTTGTCCGCGTCGCCGATGAGCTCGAAGCCCTCCTTCTGCACCAGGAACTGGGTGATTTCTGCGCCGTTGTCGCCATAAGGGACCCCTTTGTAGCGCCCGACAAGGAGACGAAAGCCGGCCTTAAGAAGGCGCCTCAATTCCTTGTCGTGGCCTATCCCCATGAAGCACAGGGGACGACGGGTGCCATCGACCTCACACCCTGGATGAAGCTCTGCCCGGGTGCCGAATCCCTCGCGCTGCCGGCAGGCAGGAACCTCTTCGAGGCCAAAAAGGAGGGGGCGGACCTCTGGCAGTGGATCGCCGGCGCGTTGCGCCCCGGCATTGCCCCGGCACTGGAGACGAAGCCGAAAGATGTCGATGTCATGGAACCCGGAGCCCTCGCCGCACTCATTCCCACCATAGACGTCAAGGCGATCTTCAAGGAGGTCGAGGATGCGCTGAAGGCAAAGATGCAGCCGAAGCTGGATCTCCTGGCCGCAAAGAAGAAGGAAGGCCTTGCGTTCATAGGCGCTGAGGCCGGTAAAAGAGGATTCAATCTCGACGAGGTCATGAAGAACACGCCGCCGATGTTCCCGAAAGGGGCAAACCCCTACAAGGCCGCACAGGAGAAGTATGCCCAGGGCTTTAAACAGGTGCGCCAGCAGCTCGTCAAGCAGGGAACGATGAACGCTGAGATCGACGCGAAACTCGCCGAGGCGGAAGGCTCGGCCCAAAAAATACTTGCCGACTCGGCCAAGCTCTACGATGACGGAAAGGCACGGCTTGCGGCAGCCGAGGCGCAGGTCAAGGCGGGAGGGCCGGACTGGGCAAAGAAACTTCTCGCGAAGGCCGGCATCGACCCCGACGACCCTGAGCCCGCCAAACCCCTCACCCGCGAGGAAGTTATTGACAGGCACCACAGGGGTCTTGGCTTTGCCGGTAAGAACATTGCCGGGGTGGACCTGTCCGGCCTCGACCTCGCCGGGGCGAACTTCAGTCGGGCAAACCTGCAGAAAACGAACTTCAAGGGTTCCAATCTCGACGGCGCCGACCTGTCGCGATCCATATCCGGTGAGGCTGACCTTTCCGGTGCGTCGCTGAAGGACGCGAAGATGGTAAAGGCGATATTTCAGAAGGCAAAATTTCCCGGTGCCCAACTTCAGAGGGCGGACATGAGCCAATCCATGATGTCCGAGGCAGACTTCACGAAAGCGGACATGACGGGCGCGGTCATCGTCAAAACCCTTCTCGAGAAGGCCGTGCTCAAGGATGTCCGCGCCGTCGACGCTTCGGCCTCGGAGACGTATCTTCTTTCGGCGGACATCTCGGGTGCGGACTTCAGCGGTGCGGACCTCACGAAGGCCGTCTTTCTGAAGACGAAACTCGACGGGGCCAATCTTTCCCGGAGCAAGGCGCGGCAGGTGAGCTTCCTGGAGGCAAAGGGAGAAAAGGTCAATTTCCGCGGGGCGGACATGCATAATTCCCGGATACTCCAGGGGTCGGCCATCACGGGAAGTGATTTTACGGACACGCTGGCCGACAGGGCAAGCTGGATGAAGTCCGATCTTTCCGGTGGAGACTTCAGGGGGTCCACCATCGAGCGGGCACTTCTGCAGGAATGTGATCTCACGGGAACGAACTTCTCCGGTGTCACGGCGAAGCAGGCGCGGTTGACGAAGTCCAACATGAGCGATTCCAACCTCAAGGAGATCAACCTCTTCCAGGGGTCCCTACGGAAGTCGAAGCTCGTACGGACTGACCTGTCCGGCGCGAACCTTTACGGGGCCGAGTTCTACCGCACGGGGGTGGGCGAAACGAAGCTCGATGATGCGAACCTGAAGATGACGAAGCTCTACAAGAGGGAAGACCTGCTGCCTGAGCCCCCGAAGGAGAAGAAGAAATAGACGCGTGGACAATATACGATGACGAGAGATGAACTTTTTGAAGCGATTGCCCGCGACGACACCATCGAGAACGTCGATCTTTCCGGGATGAACCTCTCCGGCCAGGACCTCTCCGGGGCGCGGTTCGAGGGCGTCATCTTCCGTGGCGCCGACTTCCGGGGCGCGAAGATAAAACGCACCGGCTTCACGGGATGCGACTTCGCCGGCGCCACGATGGAAGGCGCCTCGCTGGAACAGGTTCTCTGGATGGGGATGAACCTCTCAGGGGTGATACTCTCCGGAGCGGACCTCCAAAAGGCCGTCCTCTCCGGAGCGAACCTGACAGGGGCCACACTCACGGGGACCAACTTCACCCGTGCTGTCATGGACAACACGAAGCTCGACAATGCAGACCTAACCGGAGCGGACCTCAACAGGGCAGTACTTTACAAGGCGTCCCTCAAGGGGGCGGTCCTTGCCGGAGCGAACCTCTTCAAGGCCATCTTCTTCGAGGCGGACCTGACGGGCTGCAACCTGAAAGGGGCGAAAATACACAAGACCTTCCTTCGTGATTGCAACCTTGCCGGCCAGGATTTCAGCGGCGCGACCTTCACCATGACCCAGGCCGGCGGAGCCGATATGAAGGGATGCAAGTTCGCCGGGGCGGATATCACCATGTCGAACTTCATGAAGGCCGATATGACGGGTGCCGTTCTCGACGGTGTCAACGGCGAACGGAGCGTATTCATGGGCACAAACCTCTCCGGGGCAAGCCTCAAGAAGTCCTATCTGGTGCAGTCCTGTTTCGAGGAGGCGAATTTGAACGTCGCCGACCTCACCGGCTGCAACCTGGAACAGGCCATTTTCACGAAGGCCGTCTGCCGGGGGGCGAAATTGTCCGGGGTGAATGCGACGTATGCCGATTTCTCTCACGCCGATCTTACGGCGGCGGACTTCACCTCGGCTACAATGACACGGGCAAAAATGCACCGGGTGATAGAAGAACACACCATATGGGACCGCTCGAACAGAGATTCCGCCCTGGGCACCGACCCGGATCTGGCAGAGGCGGAGGGGTGAAAGGGCTGGCGTTTTATAGAATCTATAAAGCCTATAGCAGCCACAGAACGAATTTAATAGAGGACATATATGTCATATAAGTCCAATAGGACCTATTTCTCATAAGTCTTATAGGTCATATAGGTCCTATCACACACGGAGGTTTAGCATGGAACTGAGAGCGAAGATAAGGGACATTGTTCAGCCCGCGTTGGAGTACGGCGTCATTGCGGCCCCGTGCGAGGGGGGATTCGTTGTTACTTCGGAGCAAGGTATCGTCAATGCCGGTGTCGCGGTGAGCTGCCTTGTCACCCCCGAAACTGGGGACGTGGTCCTCATTTCCATGGACGAGTCGGGTTGTTCCTATATCCTGTCCATTCTTGAGAGATCCAAAAGGGTGCAAAAGGGCACCGAACTGTCCTTCGACGGCGATCTGAGCGTCCGGGTCAACGGCGGCCGGATGTCGCTTGCGAGCGATGAATCCCTGTCGTTTGCCTCCAAAGACTTCGAACTGTCCGCCGGCGAAGCCAGGATCACCATCGAGAAGGCATCCTTTTTCGGAAGGCTCGTGGAGAACAACATCGAAAAGATAAAGATCGTCGCCGATACACTGGATTCCATCGTCAGGCGGGCCGTTCAGAGGTTCACGTCGACATACCGCTATGTGGAGGAACACGAGGAGGTCCAGTCGGCCTCGACCCGGATGATCGTCGATGGCACGCTCACCATGCACACGAAAAACACGATGCATATCGCCGAGGGCCATGTGAAGATAGACGCCGAACAGATCCATCTGGCCTGAAAAGGAGGAGTCATGTTTCAGAATACCATGGGGGGCGGGATGAATATGGGGTTTCCCGACGTCTGCCTGACGCCGACGCCGGTGGGGCCCATACCCATTCCCTATCCCAATATCTCCACAGGAGCGACTACAAACCCCGCCACAGCGGCGCTCACCGTTTTGTGTGACGGCATGCCGGCTCTCAACCAGATGTCGATGGGCACCATAAGCAACGGAGACAACGCCGGCGTCAACCTGGGTGTCGCGTCGGGCCTTGTCATGGGGCCGACGGAATTCATCCTCGGGAGCTTCACCGTCTTCAAGGGGGGCACACCCGCACAGAGGATGACGAGCATGACGGGACACAACGGCCTATCTATGAACGCGCCCGGGGTCAGCCTCGCGCCGAGCCAGGTAGCCGTGCTTGTACTGGGGTAGATGGAAAGCATTTTCGTCAGCATTGCCAGCTACCGGGACAATGAACTCCCCAGAACCATCGCTGATTGCATAAACAAGGCGCTGCATCCCGAAAGGCTAGTCTTCGGCGTCCACTGGCAGCACGACAATCACGAGTTCTTCGAGCAGCTCTACGACCGTCGCTGCAAGGTAATCGACACGGATTACAGGGCGTCGAAGGGCGCATGCTGGGCGCGTCACGAGGCCCAGAAACTGTATGCAGGCGAGGATTTCGTCCTCCAGATCGACAGTCACATGCGCTTCGTGCGCCACTGGGACACCGTCTGCATAGACGGCATCAGGGAGCTTCAGCGCCGGGGAAACAGAAGGGTCATCATCAGCAACCTCATGCCCTCCTACGACCCCGATGACGATACGAATCTGTCCCGGGCCTGCCTTACCTGCAGGCTGGGCCGATTCAACCAGGACGGCGCGCTGGCACTAAAGGCCTCTGTCGTCACACAGACACCGGAGCGCTTCAGCCCGGGCATGTCCATCTCCGCCGCTTTCCTCTTCAGTATCGGCGATCTTTACAGGGAGGTCCGGATCGACCCCGACCTCTACTTCGACGGGGAGGAGATATCCTATGCGGTCAGGGCCTACACCTACGGGTACGACCTGTATCACTGTAACTACCCCATCGTCTACCATTACTATACACGGAAGGCGGACCGCAAGCACTGGGATGACCATGGCGACTGGGGAGAAAGATCGATCCTGGCAAAGGCCAGGATGCGAAGCCTTCTCATGGAAACGAACGAGGTGCCCGACCTCGGGCCCTACGGCCTCGGCGCGGTGAGGTCGCTGGCCGACTACGAACGGTATTCCGGCGTCGATTTCAAGAGGCGCACCGTCAGCGAGCCCGGTCATGCGGCGCGAACCGCGGACTCCGGGGAAAACGTCCGGTCGAGGCTCGCTGCAGGTGGTATAGGCGTCGCCCAGATCGACCCCTTTTCCTACTGCAACGCCCGGTGCTGGTACTGCCCCGTGCGGTATCACCCGCAACCCGTCGAGGCCCGGCATCACATGCCGATAGCCCTCTTCGAAAAGATCATACGGGAACTTTGCGAAGAGAGAGACAGGCAGGGGCTGGTAAACACAGGGTTCAATTTCATCTATACCGCCCACTACAATGAGATCATTCTTTACAGGCACCTGGCTGAAATGTTCGAGGTCCTCCGAAGATACGGGCTGCGCACCCTGATCCTCAGCAACGGCATCGCCCTGTCGAAAGACAAGGTGGAACTCATCAGGGAGTACAACGATGTCATCGGCGAGCAGGTGTGCCTCAATATCAGCGCCTTCGAGCGGGAAAGATGGATTGCGAATACCGTTGCCGGAAACGGCGCCGGCGAACCAGCGAAACGTCGCGCCTTCAACCGCACGATGAAAAACATCGAATACGCATCGCGGCAACTGGGGGCCGTATCCATCCAGATAAATGAGGCAAACCCCGACGAGGCAGAAAAACAGGCGGACATTGCACGCCAGATGTTCCCCGGCGTTTCTGTCCGCACGTGTCTTACCCTTTCGGACCGGGCCGGGATACTCCATGAAGCCGGGGCCGTGTCGAACAGGGAGGAGATCGGTCGCATGAGCGCGGGCAGGTCCCGTGTAGTCGACTGCAGCAACACCTTTACAGGCATCGGCGGGCGTCACTTCGGCTGGCTCCACGTCAACGCCCTCGGAAAGGCCATACTGTGCTGCAACGATTACTATTTCGATTACACCTTCGGCGACTTCCACACGGATACATTGAAGGACATCTGGCTCTCCGAGCGCCATGCCACGGTGATCGAAAGGTCCTTCCGGGAGATATGCAGGAAGTGCTCGATGGCGGTGTGGAAATGATTTGCTTTTTTAGTTTCCTATCGGGGTCAGCTTTGATAGTATTGTAGACACAATTCACGTAAGTATGCATCCGACACAAACCGGAGGGGTATGATGAAAAAGGTTTGGATTACAGCCCTCGTTAAGGACGAGGAAAAGATAGCAAAGCTCATGGCTGCCATGAAACAGTATGGCCTTGCTGCCGACGGCCACTTTTGGGTGGACGATCTCAAGCACATGTCATGGCAGGCACCCGCCGAGGAACTGCTCAAGGCGGATGTCGCCCTGTGGATCATTGCGGGCGCCCCCCAGGACCTGAAAACGCCTTCCGTCGCTTTCGGCCTGTCGCTCCTCGCGATGAAGGTGTTCGCCGTGAAAGGCCAGGCCTTTCCCCTCATATTCGCGCCTGCATCCGAGGTGCCGGCGGACTTCGACCCGCCGACCCTCCTTAAGGGCGCCGAGGTGATCCCCCTTTCGAACCCGTCTCTTGGCGTAAAGGCCGTCTCCCTGGCCAACACACCTCTTAAGAAGATCGAAAAGGAGTATCAGCTGGATGTCCACGGCCTTGCCGGCATCGGCCTGTGGTTCGAGGCCGGGCCTTCCTCCCCCCTGGCGTGGCAGGGAGCCATGTTCGGCGTCCATGGCGCCGAGATTGATTTTCACGGAGTCGGTCCTGCCCACGGCGTACCTGAGCGCGCCGTCCTCGAATATCCCCAGCAGGGTCTCAAGCTCCAGCTTGGCGACGATGAATTCACCGCCTGGGCGGTCCAAAACTCCTTTGAAGGCAACACATCCTACTACGTCCGCGTGCAGGGAACCCCGGACAGGCTCCTCTTCGGCCCTTACGCCTCATCGGAAGAGGCAGAGGTGCACGTGGTAAAGCTTAGCTAGACAGAAGAGACCGTCTCTGTTCTGCCCAAGTCCTTGAGGGGACTCGAGGCCGCCGGGGAGGCTGAGATAAGATATCTCCAACGTAAAGGTACTACTTTTCGTTTCATGGATGTGAAATGCACTATACAATGAGCGTGGCGTTTTTGTAGGTTGTAATTATTTCCGTGATCCCGCGAAACCCGGCATTCAGGAAAGGTGTGCGGGTAATGCCCCCTGTGCTTCGGTTCTTTTCCTCACCCCGTCGATCATGCTCCGGATTTCCTTGTTTGCCCTGATTTCTCGAATTTCGATCCCGGGGTGCGCCGCCGGGAAGATGCGAAAGACCTCATCGGCGAAGGCCTCTCCGATGGAATCGATGCCGCCGAAGTCGATGAGGGCTGTTTTGAACCGGGCTAACCCGGTCAAAAGGCGTTTTGCCTCGGACCTGGAGACGAGTTTTTCGGTCCCATATTGAGCCAGGTGCGCAGGAACGACCGTGGTGGACAAACCGGAAATCCCGTCTGATGAACATTTTTGATATATGTCTCTTATCAGTCGCGATGTGGCGTTCTTGAGTGTCATTGTTATCAGGGTGCCGGAACGGTCCTCCTGAGTCGCAAGCGTCCAGTCGTCTCCGTCGTCGCTCGTGGTATGCGCGAGGAGGATGCCGCCCGAGAGGATGCTGAAGGTGTCGAACATCCGCGTGGTAAAGAAGAGCCCTTCGCCGGAATGGGCGGTCCGGTCCGTGGTCAGCCCCCCCTTCACCAGTTCGATGGCCGCGTGCCTTTCATCGATGAAGGTGAAATGGCTCCCGATCTTCCTGAATATCCCCACTCCCCGGTCCCATATGGTCATTTTCGTCGAAAAGGCCGTATTTTTGACCTGGATGAAGGCGCTCTCGGCTCCGGAATGCTCCACGACATTGTTGAACATCTCCGTGAACCCGCATCGCCAGAGGTCGAGGGCATTCTCCGGGAGGTCGCCCACCATCTCGCGCACCTCGGTCCGCCAAACAACGTCTTCCTCGGGGTTGCCCGCCACGGAGAGGATCTTCTTTGAGTCGCCAAGCGTGCAAAGCTGATAGCGACCGGGAGGCGCCCCCTGGAGAAGTATCTTTCCGTCAACGAGGTACCTCAGGTGCTTATGAACCGCCTGCCTGCTGATCGCAAACTCCCTCATCACCTTTGAAACCAGTCCGCTGGCCTGATCTTCGGCGTTCCTTATTATAAAAGCCCGGATCGCCTCGCCTCTTTTTCTGAATCTCGCCATAGTGTAAACCTTATATTCATTAACGGTAAACTATTGAGATGGTGTGTGTCAACCTTAAAGGCTGGCAGTGGACGCCGGAAGGAGCGGATTACAGACTATCGCTTTCCTGCCCGGCCGCGTTCGCGGCGGTTTCTCGATTGCTTTTAACCTTTTGCAGTAAAACCCTGGTGGAAGAATACGGCACCGCGGGGTTGCGAGTCCTCAAAACACAGGGTGAGAACCAGCTATTTCCCGACACCCTGCCGCTGCAACCCTGGCAAAGAAGCGTCCTGGCATCTGGAGTCCGCTGGTTTTCAGGTCCTTCGCAATGGGACCGTTGCCACTTTTTCAGGAAGGGCACCCCAAACGGCTAAACTCTCTTTACCGCACCCACCCAACCGGTTTATACTGGTGACCGGGAAATGGTACGTGTGCCCGGGGATACCTCGCTCTCGTCGAAGCGGCAGGGCGTATGGGAGAACCTGGATCAGCGCTTAAGCCGGGACCATAGCCCGAAACCGAACTTCCACAGAGGAGCCTTACAATGAACAAGACCGCATGTGATCCGGGCCTCGTCGACAGGCAGGATTGTATTCTCGTCGTTATTGACGTTCAGGAGAAGTTGATGACGGCCATTGATGACAGGGAAAGGATGGTGGCCAACACGACGACTCTCGTTAAGTTCTGCGGAATCTGCGGCATACCCGTGGTTTTTACCGAGCAGCTCAAGCTGGGGGCAACCCTGCGCCAGGTGAAGGATGCCGCCAGAGACTTCACCGCGGTAGAAAAGACACACTTCAACTGTTTCCTGAATGATGAATTTTCCGGCGCGGTCGCAAGGACGGGGCGCCGAACACTGGTACTGACCGGAGCGGAGTCCCATATCTGCGTCGCCCAAACCGCAATCCCTGCGGTGCCCCGGTGGCGGGTCTACGTCATCTCCGATGCAGTCTCCTCAAGATCCCCGGAAAACAAGGCAATCGCCCTTCAGAGGATGCGCGACGCCGGGGCCGTCATCTCCTCCACCGAGATGTTCATCTATGAGATACTCGTAAAAGCCGGCACCGATGAATTCAAGGCCGTGTTGCCGCTCGTCAAGTAATCTCTATACCTTACCCGAATATCATGCGATAATGCCAGTGAGGAGCCAACCTTCCGGATATTTTTGGTCCGTGAAGGCGGGTGATTACATCAGGCGGAGGCTGCATGAAAGATTCGCTGGAGACCGGAGATGTTTTCCTCTCAGGACATAACGGAGAGAAAACAAGGCTGGAAGCAGATTCCGGGGCGCCGGTCACGGCGGACCTTTATCGTTCATTCTTCGATTTCTCCTCTGATCTCATGGCCGTGACCGATCCCGGCACCGGCCGTATTCTCGACGTCAATCAGGCCTTCGTCGGCTGGTCCTGCTACGCGCGGGATGAATTGCTGGGTAAAACCACCATCGAACTCGGAATGTGGGGCCGGGTCGAGGACAGAGATGTCATGCTCAAGGAGCTCTGTGACAAAGGGCTTGTCGATGGTATCGAACTGGACTGCAAGACACGAAACGGCCAGACGAGGAGGGTTTTTTTCTCCGCAAAACTTGTAGACACGGAGAATGGAAGCCTTCTAATCGCCATTGGCCGGGATATCACCGAACGTATACGGATGGAGCGGGTGCTCAGGGCGTCCCAGCGAAGGCTGTCGGACATCATCGAGTTCCTGCCCGATGCCACCTTCGTTATCGACCGGGAAGGAACGGTGATTGCCTGGAACCGCGCCATTGAAGAGATGACCGGGGTGTGCAAGGAGGACATGATCGGAAAATCGAACCATGTCTATGCCATACCTTTCTACGGCAGACGACGGAAGCTCCTTATAGATCTGGTTGCCAACGGCGATGAAGCCTCGGAATCAAAATATATCTATGTGAAGAAAAACGGAGACACGATCTTCGCCGAGGCGTTTACGGGGGCCCTGTATGGGGGCAAGGGGGCATGTCTGTGGGGAACGGCGACGCCGCTTCTCGATGACCGCGGCAACCGGGTGGGGGCGATAGAATCGATCCGCGACATCACCGACCACGCTGCTGCCGAGGAGAAACTCAGGTCTTCCTGTGAAGAGATGCGCAGGCTGTCGGCACACATCGAGGAAGTAAGAGAGAACCAGCGGGCGGCCATTGCACGGGAGCTTCATGACGTCCTCGGGCAGATCCTGGCCGTCATAAACATGGACCTGCGCTGGCTCAACAAGAAGATACCCGTTCACGAAAAAGAGCTCCTCGGTAAGGTCGCCTCAGCCCTTACACTCGTCAAGCAAGCCACCCGCACTGTGCAGAGGGTGTCGTCGGGATTGAGACCCGTCGTCCTTGACGACTTCGGTCTTGCTGCCGCCATCGACCATGCCGTCACGCAATTCCGCGACCAGACGGGCATGAAAACGAGCCTCCGGATGGACCAAACCATAGACCCGAACAAGAACACCAGCATCGCGCTGTACCGCATACTTCAGGAGGCCCTGACGAATGTCATACGCCACGCTAACGCGACGACGCTCGAGGTCTCCCTGCTAAGGACTGAAAGCACCGTCCAATTGATGGTCCGGGACAACGGCCGCGGGATATCAAACGAACAGGTGCGCAACAACGGGTCTCTGGGAATCCTGGGAATGAGGGAGCGCGCCTCCTTCATCGGCGGGCGCCTCGAGATCTCCGGAGCAAACAGCAAGGGAACACAAATAACGGTTAATCTCCCTTTGAAAAAAACAGAATGTGAAAAGTAAAGAAAACGCCGGGCATCAGCCCGGCGCCTATTACCTATCACCTATCACCTATTACCTGTTGTCATTTTACATAAACGAGATCGGTGGGAGAAAAGCTGCCGCCCTTGTTGGTCTTTGCCCAGCTTGCATCGACACCGAAAAGCTCCACGACTTCCAGTTCACCCTTGAAGGCGCCTTTTTTCCTGCCCAAAGGCTGTTTGGTCCTGGGGTCGATGACCTCTTCGCCGGGGGCGTAGACCTCAAGGACTTTGCCTTTTTCAAGCCCCGACAGCCTGCCCGCATTGATGTAAACCTTGGTACCGTCGACAGAGGCTACGCGTGAATGCCAGTCGACGGAGAGAACCGTCTTGAGCACGTCTTCGGCGATCATCTCGATGGCAAGGTCGATCGCCTTGATCTTCGCCTTTTCCGTGCTGAGGTCTCCCTTCTCCCGTGACAGGGATATCGGGTTCCTGCCTGACAGCTGCTTCATCGTTTTACCCGTTTCCGTGTTGAATATATCTATCGCCAGCTTCGACATCGCGAAGGAGGTTTCTTTCTCGTCCTTGCCCTCGATGCGGGACGAACTGGTGTACACATCGGAGAGCGTGGTTTTGAGGATCGCCTGGATGCCGAAATCATCATTCAGTTTCTTCGCATTTGCCGCGTCGAAGTATGAGCCTCGTATGTTCAGCGTATTCGGATCCATACAGATGACGGTCCCGGTGCTCTCGAGGCGTGATATAAGGCGCTTTGTGGCCAGTTCCCCGAGGCCTTCCGACTTGTAGTTGGTGTTGTCCGTAACGGGAAGGACGATGATCCGCCGTTTCATCTTCGGGGAGGGATATTCGAAGGATATGAGGCCCTGCATGTAACCGAGACCCACGGGAATATATCCCATCTGCGTGGGATAGGCCATCTGAGGCTGGATGCCTTTCTTTTTCAGCTCTTCCTCGAGCTTCGCTATCCTTTTCTCGAGCTCGTCGCGCTCTTTCTTGCTGGGACCGCCGCTGCCGCCGACGCTGAAGGAAAGAGCCTCGCCTATGCCCGGGGTGTACTGGTCTTTACGAATCCACACGTACGGCGGTTCGTAGGGCGTCAACATGTATTTCCGGTTACGGGTATAGATGTATTCGACACCGTCTATGACCTTGATATCGCCCAGCTGGGGTTCCGCGACCTCTTCCGGATCGCCTCGGACCGATTTTTTCTGGGTGGCTGAGTCGGTCTTTTTAGCGGTCTTGGAGGGGTCTTCGTCTTTCTTTTTGCCCCAGGGCAAATAACTGCAGGAGGCAAGGAAAACTACCAGTAAAACAAGTATGATTTTTCGCATCGTGTGATTATAAATATGATGAAAGGAAAAGTCAAATTTTTAAATGTTACAATTCATGACGTTTTATATCTCTCCCTGAAAAACGGGCAGCGAAAAGGAAAAAGTGCTTCCCTTTCCGGGGGTGCTCTCGACCCAGATCGATCCGCCATGGCCTTCAATGACAGACTTGACGATAAAAAGGCCGAGGCCGCTGCCCTCTTCTTTGCGTCCGAGACTTCCCCGGCGGTATCTTTCAAAAATGAAGGGCAGTTCCGCGGCGGGTATACCCACACCCCGGTCCCTGACGAAGACTACGAGCATGTTATTCTCCCTGCGGGTGCCGATTACCACCTCTGAATCCTCGGGAGAAAACTTGAGGGCGTTTACCAGGAGGTTGATGATGACCCGTTCGATATAATCCCTGTCGGCGAGAACCAGAGGGTGCCCAGTGCCTTCGGCGAACGTCACCCTTGGCGAATACAGGCTTACGACATCGCGTATGATCTCATTGATATCGAAGGGACCGACGGTAAAATCGAGCTTTCCCGATTCGATCTTCGACACGTTGAGGTAGTTCTCGACGAGATGGTGGATCTTCGATACATTTTCCTGGATACCGAAGAGCCTGTTCCTCAGCTCTCCCTCAACGGCACCGTACTTTCCCTGGAGGATCCTGCTGAGAAACCCTGAAACAGGCATGAGAAAGGATTTTATGTCGTGGTTTATCGAAGAAACGAAGTCGGCCTTGAATTCCTCTATCCTTTTCTCCCTCGATACGTCCTGCAAAAGCAGAATATGCCCGGGAGGCGCGTTGTTTTCCAGAGACCAGGGGGATACGAAGGCCTTGAGGTACAGGGGCTCTTCAGAGCCCTGCCTGCCGATGACGAATTCCTGAAGAACGGTGTGATTATTCCCGGAAACGTTGAGTGCCGGAAAGATGCTCCTGTACGAATTGCCCATCGCCTCCGCGGAGTCCGTCCCCGTGATGGCCGCGGCGGCCCTGTTGTAGTAAATAATGGTGCCTTCATGATCGAGGGCAACCACCCCCTCATCCATTGTCTCCAATATGGATAGAAACCGCATCCGGTCCCGCCGTATCATCTTTGTCTTTTCCCTCAGCTCGGCATTGATGGCGCTGATTTCCTTCATGTTCTCGGCGATCGTTCGTTCCCGTTGAGAGATCGAATCGAGCATCGTGTTGATCGATGACGCTATGAGGCTGAATTCACGTATTTTTATTGTCTTCTCGTCAATGCGGGACAGGGCGTCCCCCTTCCCGATGCTTGAGCAGATGGACAGGATGCTCCTTAGCGACGGGTTGACGCCCCGGGTCAGCAAAAAGGTTATGACGATAGCCGCGGACGTTGCCAGGGCCGATACCATGACCAGGATGAAAAGGAGGCGTTTCTTGAAAGGCAAAAAGATCCCTTCACCGACAGCAATGCCGTAGGCCCAGTCGCCGGATCCTTTCACGTTGTAAGGCGAAGGTTTATAGATAGTGTAATAGCTGGCCTTGCCGATGGTGGTCTTGCCGATATAGTTCTTTCCCTCCCCGTGAAGGGCGGTGATGACCTCTTCGGGGAGATCCTGGGTGTGTGCACCGGTCAGGGAAAAAATCGTGCTGAACATCCGTTTGTCGTTCATGAAGATGGAAACATAGACGGGTTCGTCCCGTTTGCGGGACAAGAGGTCGCTCAGATTTCTCACGAGGGGGCTTGCGTTATCGAGGATGACCAGCTGGCTCAGGATGGCCTTTTGTCCCTTAAGGGGCAGGGAAACGAAGAGGGCCGCCTTCTTCCCCGTACCGTTGTCGATGGACGTGAACCCTTTCGATGGATTCCGGACATCCATGGGGGGAATGGTCAGGGACTCGTTCGCAAGGCGGTTTCTCACTGTGAGTATCGGCCTGCTCCTGTCGTCGCTAAGGTGGAGTACATCAACATTCCCGCCGCGAAGCTGCCCGGCGAAGGCCTCGCGGATCCTTCCGACATCCCGCCGCGACACCGCCTCCCTGAAACCGCTGCTTGTCGACAAAAACCTGAGCTGGGCCTCGATATGATAGAATTCGCGGTCCATGGAAAAGGAAAAAAGGTTGATATCCGAAGCAAGACTCTTTTCAAGCTCGTTGACGGCGATCTGTTCGATGGATTGTATGCCCGAATAGGTCGTGACTATGGAAAGGAGGATTATCAGGCCTACGAAGAAAAGGAGGATTTTGGAGTAAAGGCTCATGGGAGAAGAAGGGTTATGGGTTCCGGGTTATGGGTTATGGGCAAAGAACGACCGGAGTCCGATTGCGTTGTTTCGGGGCATATAGCGGCTATCGATGCTTGGGCACAGGTCGTTGTCGGCCTGCGAAGGGAAGATCCGGTTTTGTGTGGTTTGGTGGAGGTGACGGGGATTGAACCCGTGGCCCCCTCGTTGCGAACGAGATGCTCTCCCGCTGAGCTACACCCCCGGTGTTCATAATATTATGTCATGTTTTCTGTAATATCAAGGAATATTCGACAAAATGTTGCCCGTTGCATGATGCGGGTTGCGGGTTATGGCCGCAGAACCAGGGATTTGCAAGGGCTACACTACAGACCGAGGATGTTTTTGATGGTCTGTTTCAGTTCCCGCGTATCTGCTGACTTGACAACGTAGCCGTCAGATACCCAGCTTGAAAGATCCTGTTTGAACTCCCCGTATGCGGAACAAAGGATGACCGGCTGATCCTTGTTGGCGTTCTTTATCTCATTTAAGGCCTGAATGCCATCCATGCCGGGCATTTTTATATCGAGCACAACGAGGTCAAACCGCTCCTTTTTGAGTTTATCCAGTGCCTCAAAGCCGTTTGAGGCGAGATCCACCTCGAACCCTTCATCCTCAAGCTCCTCTTTGAAAAGCAGCCGTATGTTCTCTTCGTCATCCACCACCAGAATTCTTGCGTTCTTCATAAAAACTCCTCTTTTGTTGTATGATTTTTTACCGGGAGGTACATGGTGAACGTTACCCCTTTCCCTGCTATATTTTCCACATTGATATGACCTTTGTGATTCATGATAATCTTGTTCGAGATGGCAAGGCCCAACCCTGTTCCCCGCTCTTTTGTCGTAAAGAACGGGTTGAAGACGTTATCGATAATTGCCGGATCGATACCCCCACCGGTATCGGTAATAGAGATGGCAACGAAGGGCTTGCTCTCGTACGTGGCCTGTTTGGTCTGTATCGTTATGGTGCCCCGGCCATGCATGGCCTCGTGGGCGTTTATGAGGATATTGATGAGGACCTGTTTTAATTGTTGACTGTCGCAGACAACGGGAGGGAGCCCGGGGTCATGGGTCTTTGCGATTTTGATCTCTTCCCAGGACACATCTGACGTAATAAGGTAGAGGACCTCATCGAGATAGTCGTTGATGTTGCATGTTTCAGTAAGAAGAGGGGTTTCCTTGACGTAGTTGAGGACCTCATTGAGGATGGACTCAAGCCTGGTAACCTCGTTAAGAATGATGCTGATGTATTTGTTTTCAGTACGGTCAAGGTCTACCTTCCTGGCAAGCCTTTTAGTAAATCCGCCGATGATAACAAGGGGGTTTTTTATCTCATGTGCAATGTTGGCAGTCATCTCCCCGAGGCTCCGGAACTTTTCCTGTTCGATGAGCCTTTTCTGCGCATCGCTCAGTTCCCTGACGGCATCCCTGAGGCGGGTGTTCAGCAAGGTATTCTCCAGCCCGCTCGATATGTAATTGGCTATCGTATTGATAAGGTACTGGCCGTCCTCCCCGAGGGCATAATTCTGTCCTGTCTTCTCGCCGCATATGGTCAGCGTTCCGAGGATACGGTTCTTTGATACGACAGGCGCTGAAAAAAGAGAGAACCTGAAGGAATTCTCATACTCGTCGGGAGAACAGTCCTTCATCGACACGGCACGGAGAAGCCTTGCCGCCGTCTCTTCCAGTTCCCCCACGTGATCCTGAACAGAGGGGTCGATAACGCCATAGGTAAAACGATGGACATCGAGTTTCAGGAGGGCATATCCAAGTTTAATGGTAACGAATGTCGCATTCAGCGATTTGGCTACGATCAGGGCTATATTCTTCAGGAGTTCACGAGGTTCTGCGTTGGATGTGAGCACCTTCCCCAGTTCTGAAAGCGTCGCGAGCTCGCTGATCCTTTTCTTTGAAGAGAGGATCAGCTCATAGGAACAGAGTATCCCGCCGATCTCCCGGGAAAGGATGGAGAGAAAGATCTTTTCCGCGTCATGGAGCGCATCCCTGCTCACGGCGCTTAAGACCAGTACCCCGTAGAGGTAACTGTCGTCTGCAAGAGGGAGAAATGCAAAGGCCTTGTAGTTTTCGAGCTTCCCGTCCAGCTCCGGGTAGAAGAGACAGCCGAACCGGGACGGGATGTCCCGCATCGTGTAAAAGAGGGGTGACCGTTTCTGTGCAACGCTTCCCACAACCCCCTCGCCGACGTGGCACCGGTACTGGTTCAGGATTTTGAAAAGGACGCTTTTTTGATTGGCGAACCTGCAGGTAAGCCTCTTGTCCTTGTCGAATGTATAGATTATGACCTCCTCGCAGTACATATCCCGGGAGATGATATTAAGGATAGAGTTTATGCGTGAAGTCAGCTCAAGGTTTGAATGGGAGATCTCGATAATCTTCCCGAGAAGATCAACGGGATTCATGCTTTGCAATTGCTTTTTTATAGAGCCCGACGTATTCTTTCGCGGATCTCTCCCATGAGAAATCCTCTGCCATGCATCTCTTCACGAGGGCGGTCCAGACATTTTTATTCCGGTATACTGAAAGGGCCCTTTTAATGGCGTCGAGCATCGCTTCCTTTGTATAGTCGTGGAATTTAAAGCCTGTCCCGGCATCAGGCTCTGCCGTGTGATCTGTAATCGTATCTTCAAGTCCTCCAACGCTCCTCACGACCGGCACCGTTCCGTATTTGAGACTGTAGAGCTGATTGAGACCGCAGGGTTCATACCGGGAGGGCATAAGAAACATATCCGCACCGGCCTCAATAAGATGGGCGAGTTTGTTA
>DNYO01000211.1 GCA_003506795.1 Deltaproteobacteria bacterium | reverse complement strand
CCTGAGAAAAAAAGTGGGCATGGTCTTCCAGCGCCCCAATCCTTTTCCTTTCACGGTTTACGAAAACATGGTGTACGGCCTGAAGGTGCACGGCATGGGCACCCGAAAGACCATGCGGGATATCGTCGATCGCTGCCTCCACTCCGTGGGGCTTTTGGACGAGCTCAGAGACAAGCTCCACAGCCCTGCCCTGGAGCTTTCCGAAGAGATGAAACAGCGCCTGTGCGTGGCCCGCCTCCTGACGGTGGAACCGGAGATCATCCTCCTCGACGAACCCTGCTCCGCTCTCGACCCGATCGCCACCATGAGAATAGAAGAACTCATGATGGAACTGAAGGAGCGTTACACCATACTCATAGTCACCCACAACATGCAGCAAGCCGCCCGCGTCTCCGACCACACAGGCTTCATGCTCCTCGGTGACCTGGTGGAATTCGGCGATACCTCCCAGATATTCACCTCACCCCGGGATGAAAGAACCGAGGGATATATTACGGGAAGATATGGGTAATGATAATAGGTAATGGGTTATAGGTTATGGCTTAGGGGAAAAGCGTTTTTTCCTGTGGCCTATCATCTGTCCCCTCTCCTGTGCGCTTCGTCATTGACATGTTTCGGGAAGCATAGTACTTTTTCTCCTAAAAAAGACCAGGGGGACGGTATGGGGAATTTCCTCGAAATTATCGAATGGTTTGATGACACGGGCAAGGAGATTGCACACAGGGTACCCGAAGAGGGTTCCGGGGACATCAAGTACGGGGCGCAGCTCACCGTCCGCGAAAGCCAGGCGGCGATCTTTTTTTACGAAGGAAAGGCTTACGATGCCGTTGGGGCCGGGCGGTATACGCTCTCCACGCTGAATATTCCCATCATTACAAAGTTATTGAGCCTTCCTTGGGGCTTCACAAGCCCTCTTCGTGCCGAGGTATATTTCCTCAACACGAAGACCTTTACAAACCTTGCATGGGGAACAAGAGATCCCGTCGCCTTCAAGGATTCCGCACTCGGTCTTATCAGGCTACGCGCTTTCGGCATGTTCAACATCAGGGTTATCCAGCCGTCGCTGTTCATCAACACCCTTGTGGGAACAAAGGCCTCCTATACCGTCGAGGACATCGAGGACTACCTGGGAAAGGTCGTGCTTTCCCGTTTCAACGACTATCTCGGCAACAATCTTGATACCCTCATCAACCTGCCGGGACAATATGACGCGATGTCGGCCGGACTGACCGAGGTGCTGGAAAAGGACTTTTCCCACTTCGGCATCCAGCTCTCCGGCCTTTACATCAATTCTATCACCCCGCCCCAGGAGGTCCAGAAGGCCATCGACGACAAGAGCAAACTCGCCATGTTCGACGATCTCAACAGGCTCCTCAAGATGAAGGCCGCCATGGCGATGGAAAGCGCCGCGCAGAACCCCGGCCAGGCTGGCGCAGGTCTCGGAATGGGGCTCGGTTTCATGATGCCCGCCATGTACGCGGAGAGCTTGAAGGCGGCTTCCCAGCCCGCCGACACGATCAAATGCCCTGAATGTCAAAACCCCATCGCCAAAGATGCGCATTTCTGTCAATCATGCGGCCACCACCTGCTTGTGGTTTCCCAATGCTCACATTGTTCGAAGAATCTGCCCGCGCGCGCGAGGTTCTGTCCTTCCTGCGGGCAAAGCGTCGACCAGGAGGCACAGCCGCCCAGGTGCCCTCATTGCGGATCTGTAAATCTCAAGGGTTCGGTCTTCTGTAATCACTGCGGCGAGAAGATCTGACAACGATGCAGATCGAGCACCAGTGTCCCCAATGCGGCGGCCCGGTCATCCTTGAAGAGACGGACAGGCTGCTCACCTGCAGTTTCTGCAAGACGAGGCTCTTTATCCAGCCGCGGGACTATTTCCGGTACTGCCTTTCCCCTTCGGACCCCTTCCTCGAAGACATCATCTATGTCCCTTACTGGCGATTCAGGGGTATGCATTTTCTCTGCAAGACGAGTGGTATCAAAGATGGAATCATAGACAAGACCTTCCTCGCCATCCGGAAGAAGGGCCTGTCCGCCACACTCGGCATAAGGCCCCAGGCGTTGAAAACAAGGTTTTTAAGACCTGTTGAGAAGACGGTATTCCTAAAACCCGGGATCGCATTCGACAGGTCGTCCGCGGAAACGAAAAAGGCGATTACCTATGAACTTGTCCGTATACCCGAAACCCGCTTTGTCCGGGGAGGAAGGAATGGGGAATATATAGAGGTCTCCGACACGCGCCTGGAAGTCAAGGAAGAGCGCGTCCACGCAGAGGCCTTCGTGGCCGACACGGTGAGTATCGTGTATGCACCCTTTTATGCGCGCAACGGAAAGCTCTTCGACGCCATCACGAATGAAACGATCGATTCCGACCCTCTCGATGACCCCTCGGACACCGAGACATTTTCAGGAGACTGGCAGGTCAATTTCCTGCCCACCATCTGCCCCAACTGCGGATGGGACACGATCGCCGAAAGAGACAGCTGCATCATGTTCTGCTCGCAATGCGGCAGCGCCTGGGAGGCTGAAGGTAACGGCTTCAAACGCATAGCCTATAGAACGGTCACATCAGGCAAGGTCGCCGATAAACCGAAGACCTACCTGCCCTTCTGGCGTATCAGGGCCGATATTGAAGGGTTAGAACTCGCCTCCTATGCCGATCTTATCAAATTCGGAAACCTTCCGAAGGCCCCGAGACCGGAGTGGGAAACTAAGCCCTTCCATCTGTGGGTTCCCGCCTTCAAAACAACACCTTCCGCCTTCCTGAGGGTGGCAAAGCAATTCACGATAGCCGATCCCGACACGACGTCAGACCCCCTGCCCCCGGAACCAATCTTTCCCGTGAACCTCCCCCTGCAAGACGCCCTCGACACCATACTAATGATCATCGCCGACATAGCGTTGAAGAAAAAGGACGTCCTCCCTCGCCTGCCCGACATAAAGACAAGCGTACAGGAAACTCTCCTCGTCCTAGTCCCCTTCGCCGAAACAAACCACGAATACGTCCAACCGGACATAAACTGCGCCTTCATGAAAAATGCCCTGGAATGGGGAAGAAGAATTTAGGGGACAGGTCATGGGTCATGGGTGATGGGTTATAGGAAAAGAAGAAGATATCTTTCCCATTACCTATTACCCATCACCCATGACCCATGACCTGTCCTCAAACATTAAAGCGTATGTGCAGTATGTCGCCGTCCTGTACTACGTAGTCGCGGCCTTCCAGTCTCAGGAGGCCCTTTTCGCGGGCGGCGTGTTCGCTGCCGCAGGTGATGAAATCGTCGATATTGATGACCTCCGCCCTGATGAAACCCTTTTCCATGTCTGTATGGATCTTTCCGGCGGCTTTGGAGCAGGTTGTTCCCCGCGGAATGGTCCAGGCACGCATCTCCTTGCCTACAACCGTGTAGAAGGT
>DNYO01000210.1:13080-13348 GCA_003506795.1 Deltaproteobacteria bacterium | reverse complement strand
GTTCGAAGGGCGAAATTATCGATCATCCGAATTTTCCCTGTATGTAATCTTCGGTCTTGGTCTCGGCCGGTGTGGTGAACACCTTTTCCGTGGTATTGTATTCAATAAGTTCGCCAAGGTAGAAGAAGGCCGAGAAGTCACTTATCCGGGCAATTTGTTTCGTATTGTTGGATACGAGTATGATGGTGTATTCCGACTTCAACTCGCTCAGGGCGTCCTCTATCTTTGCAGTGGAGACAGGGTCGAGTCCCGAGCATGGTTCGTCGAG
>DNYO01000210.1:0-13032 GCA_003506795.1 Deltaproteobacteria bacterium | reverse complement strand
TTTACCTCATCCCAGAGGAAGGCCTTTTTCAGACTGTCTTCGACGATATGGTGAAGGCTGGTGCGGTCGGTCGTCCCTTTCAATTTCGGTCCATAGGCTATGTTTTCAAATATGGAGCGGGGCAGGGGGATGGGGACGGCGAAAACGGTGCCGACGCGTCTGCGCAGTTCGATGGGATTGATGCTCCCGTCGAGGATACTCGTGCCATCGATCGCGGCTTCTCCCTCGATCCTGACGTTGTTTTCGAAGTCGATCATACGGTTGATGACGGAAATAAGGGTCGACTTGCCGCTGCCCGAAGGTCCCATAAAACCGGTGATGGTGTTTCTGTGGACCGCTATCGTAATTTCTTTCAGCACCTGTGCTTTGCCGAAAAATACCTTTAGTCTGTCTGTAGAGATCTTGGTGTCCATTTTTCCCTATGAATACCGTGCAATAGCCTTATTCATGATGTAATAAGCGAGTATGTTGATGAGCAGGATGCTCAGAACCAGCACCACGGCTGTTCCGTACGCCTTTTCCATGGAGATGCCTTCCCGGGCCAGGATATAAAAGTGGACCGCCATGGTTCTGCCGGAGTCCATGACCGAAAGGGGAAGTCTCAGCGAGCTTCCCATGGTGAAGATGATTGCCGCTGTTTCGCCCACGGCGCGCCCGATACTGAGCATGATCCCGGTGAGTATCCCCGGCATCGCGGCGGGCAGAACAACCTTTTTTATCGTCTCCCACTTGCTCGCGCTCAGCGAATAGCTGACGATCCTGAGCTGGCGGGGAACAGCCCGTATTGCCTCTTCGGAGGTCCTGATGATGGTGGGGAGGATCATGATGGTCATCGTCAGCACGCCGGCAAGAAGGGACCAGCCCATCTTGAGCTTGATCACAAAGAAGATGAATCCGAACAGGCCGTAAAGAATCGACGGGATACCGGCCAGGGATTCGACGCCGAAACGGATCAACTTCGTAAAAAGGGACTCCCGTGTATACTCGGTCAGGAAGATTGCCGTCCCGAGACCAAGCGGCGTGGCAAAAAGGATCGACAGCAGGGCGAGCTGTATCGTACCGACTATGGACGGGAAAATACCGCCCTCCCTTCCCATGTCCTCGGGAAAGGAAAAGATAAAAGCGAAACTCATGTGGGGAAAACCCTTGAAGAATATTATCGCCACGATGATGATGAGAATCCCGACCGTGAAGAATGCCTGGACATTGAGCCCCATCCGTACGAGCCGGTTGATTATCCGGGGGTTGATTCTCATTTTGCGATTTTCCTCTTTATTCCGAAGTTGGCGATATAATTAAGTATCATTATTATGACCATGAGGACCACGCCCGTTGAAAAGAGTCCGAGTCGGTGGTCGCCCGTGGCGTAAGCGAGTTCCAGGGCGATGTTGCCCGTGAGTGTCCTCAAAGGGTCCAGGATGCTTCCTGGTATCTTGAGGGCGTTGCCGGCAATCATGATGACCGCCATCGTTTCCCCTATGGCCCTGCCCATGCCCAGGATGAAACTTGCCAGTATGCCAGATTTGGCGGAGGGGATGATGACCTTGTATATTGTCTGCCATTTTGTCGCGCCCATCGCGGCTGAGCCTTCCCGGTAGGTCTTGGGAACGCTGACCAGAGCGTCGAAGGAAATGCTGATGATCGTCGGCAGGATCATCACGCCGAGCACAAGGGATGTGGATATGAGTGAAAATCCCGATCCCCCGAGATAATTCCTTACGAGAGGCACGATGTAGATGACGCCGAGAAAGCCGAAGACGACAGAAGGAATTCCGGCCAGCAATTCGAGGGCAGGTTTGAGGAACATCTTCATCTTCTTTCCCGAATACTCCGACAGGTAAATGGCGCAGGATAGACCCATGGGTGCGCCGATGACAAGCGCCCCGATGGTGACGAGGAAGGAGGATATGATCATCGGGAAGATGCCGAAATAACCCTTGGTCGGAGCCCATTTGAAGCCGAAGATGATGTTCTTGACCCCTACCTTGAGGAACAGAGGCAGGCCTTCGGCAAGGATAAAGAGGAAGATGAGAAAAAGAAAGAGAAGCGACGAGAGAGCAAAGGCAACGAGCACCCACTTGACGAATCGCTCCTTGAAAACAGTTCTGTCAATCATAGAACCCCACGAGCCCTTCGTTCTTTAGTATGGTCTGTCCTTCTTTGGAAAGGATGTAATCGACGAACTGCCTGGCCTTCGGCTCCAATTCGCCGTTTGTTATGTAAAGGAAAGGCCGCACGATCTTATAGCGGCCGGATTTGATGGTTTTTATGGACGGGTTTACTCCGTCGATCGCAACGGGTTTCACCTTCTTGTCGACAAGGCCCATGGAGATGTATCCGATGGCATAGGGATCGGTGGCGACGACTTCCTTTACGGAGCCGTTGGAGTCCTGAACCATGGTGGCGTCATTGATCTCTTTGCCTTTCATGACCAGGTCTTCGAAAGCGCTTCGGGTCCCGGATCCTTCCTCTCGCGAAACGGCATCTATCTTCCTGTCCTTCCAACCCAGCTGGCTCCAGTTTGAGATACGGCCGCTGAAGATCTGGCGTACCTGGTCGAGACCCATTTCAGTGACGGGGTTTTCGGGATGGACGACCACCACGATCCCATCATGGCAGATGGTGATCGTATTGAGTGTCTTTTCCCCTTCCTTCAATTCCCTCGAGGACATCCCAAGATCGACAGTGTTGTTGATCACGGCCTGGATGCCGGCCGTGGAACCCCCTCCCTGCACGTCGATGATGAAGTTCTTGTGGTCCACCACGAAGTGTTCGGCCAGTTTTTCCGTGAAAGGCATGACCGAAGTGGAGCCGGCAATAGTTATAGTATGCTTCCGGCCGGGCCTGTCATTGGAATTGGGGGAACAGGAGACAAGAAATGCACACAGGAGAGGTAGTATGATGGCCCAACGTCTGAGACGCATATTTTATTCCTGGGGGTCCTTGGAATGTCGTATTATCTTGCCCTCCACGAGAAAGATGACCAGTTCGGCGATATTGACGGCGTGGTCGGCCATCCGTTCCAGGTATTTGGCGATGAAAAGCACCCGCGTTGCCCGCGATATGGTCCGCATGTCCTGCATCATGTAAGTCAGCAGTTCCCGAAAGATCTGGTCAAGCAATTGATCGACCTTCTGGTCGTCCTTGGTGACCTTTCGCGCGGTGGCGACATCTTCCTTGACGAAGGCGTCGAGACTCTCCTTGAGCATCATCTGCACTGTGTCCGCCATCATGGGAAGGTCTATGTAGGGTTTGAGCTGGGGTTCCTGATTGAGTTCCTGGACCCTCTCGCAGATATTTACGGCCATGTCGCCGATGCGCTCAAGGTCATAGTTGATCTTGATCGCCGTAGTGATGAAGCGCAGGTCACGCGCTGCAGGCTGCCGCAGGGCCAGGAGCTTGAGACAGAACTCATCGATCTCGACCTCGAGGGCGTTAATGATGGGGTCGTCTTCGATGACCCTGTCGGCAAGCTCGGAGTTGCGTTCGAGAAGCGCCTTAATAGCGCTACTGATAGCTTTTTCAACCAGTCCGCCTTCATAGAGGAGTTTCTCCTTGAGCTCCTTGAGCTCAAGGTCGAACGTCTTGTAGATATGTCCTTCAAGCATGACTCGCCTCCTGGTCCGGATGGCAAGAGTATATTCACTTTTGCCATCGATTACAATCGGATTTTGGGTTACCGGTACACCCGCGCGCCCGGCAAATGTACCCTTGTGCCGGGCCCTCTCCCGGTCTGTATGACTAATGTCAATGCTCTAAACGATGATTATTAAGATTTTCCGAATTCGCGGCTCAATCCGGGCGGTCGGTACGCTCCACCAATAACGCATTTGACAGAGTCAAACGTGAAGGCATGAAATAAATTGTTTACGAAGCCATGATGAACGAAATGGCTCCAATGCCTGCCGGTTTCCGGGAAGCTAGACGTGAACGACGGAGTTGAAACCGCCGAATTCATTCATCTCCTTGTGATGGGAGGCCGGGTCTTCAATCCACTGGCCATCAACAATGAACCGGTACTGGTGCGCCCCCTGGGGCAGCGTAATGCTCGTTTTCCAAACCCCTTTGGCGTCTTTTTTAAGAGGACGAACCGACGGGTCCCAGGAGTTGAAAGAACCGGCTATATAAACCTGCCTGGCCCCGGCGTCGTTGAATTTAAATATGATACGTTTCCTGGATTCTTTATCTGCCATTGCACCCTCCTTGTGTTGCTCATCCTTACGGTAACGATATTTTATCACAAGTAGGGGTGTTTTTCACCCAATGGGTAGAACAGAAGAAGAGGGAACGATGCGATGGAGCGCATCCGTTCCCTCTTCAGGAAAATCGATCCGGATTTTGGGGACGTTCTATTCCAGGGATGCAACCGCCTTTTTTATCCTCTCGACGCCTTTTTTTATGACGTCCATGGAGGTGGCGAAAGACAACCTCAGATAACCCTCTTTGCCGAACTCAATGCCGGGAACGACCGCGGTGTGAAATTCGTCGAGGAGTATTTCTGTCAGTGCTGTAGATGAATCAACAACGCGGCCTTTGTATTTTCGTCCAAGAACGACGTTGAAATTGGGAAATACGTAGAAGGCCCCCCTGGGGTCGTAACAGGTCACGCCCTCAATCTCCCTCAAGCTGCTTACGAGAAAATCCTTTCTCTTTTTAAACTCGGCCACCATGGTGGAGATGAAATCCTGTTTGCCGCCGAGGGCCTCAAGGGCCGCCATTTGGGATATCGAGGTGGGATTCGACGTGCTCTGGCTCTGGATGTTTCCCATTGCCTTGATGATAGCGGCCGGGCCCGCGCTGTAGCCGATTCTCCAGCCTGTCATGGCGTAGGTCTTCGAAACGCCGTGGCATATTATGGTCTTTTCCTTGAAGGCGTTGTCCATGGAGGCGATGCTCACGTGATTGTACTCATCGTAAACGAGCTTTTCGTAGATCTCATCGGAGATGAGGAAGAAACCGCGTTCCAACGCAAGCCTGCCTATGGCTTCCAGGTTCTCGCGGTAAAAGACGCTCCCGACGGGATTTGAAGGGTAGTTGAGAATAATCGCCTTTGTCTTCGGGGTCAGGTACTTCTCAAGAAGTTTGCCGGTAATCTGGTAATCATCCTCTTCCCGGGTTTCGACGATGACAGGTGTTCCCCCCGCAAGCTCGATCATCGGGGGATAGGATACCCAGAAGGGGGCCGGGACGATGACCTCGTCGCCCTCCTGGAAAAGGGCCTGAAACAGGTTGTACAGGCTGTGTTTTCCTCCGCAGGAGACGATGATCTCTTCGCGCTTGTAGGATAGTCCGTTATCACGGTTGAATTTTTCGATTATTGCATCCTTGAGGGGATCGATGCCGGTAACGGGGGTATAACGGGTAAAATTATCGTTGATGGCTTTGATAGCCGCTTCCTTTATGTGAGCAGGTGTATCGAAGTCGGGCTCGCCGGCGCCGAAGCCGGCAATATCGATTCCCTGGGCCTTGAGCGCTTTTTCCTTTGCTGAGATGGCCAGTGTGGGTGAAGGTTTCAGTGAGGCGGCTCTTCCAGATAACATGTGGGAACTCCTTTAATGCAGTGATGTGCCCCGTTGAGGCCGGTATTAGCGGATACTTTTTACACCAGGAGAGAATGAACTGTCAATCATAAATTGAAGATGGTTGACAGGATTTCTTCACCGTTACCCTCAGGACTTTAGTCGTGTTCTCGTCGACCTTGTAGCGATCGTCAATACGATGGCCTACCACCCAGATGATGGTGCCGCCGGACACGAGAAGCGGGATAATCCTTCGCTCTTCCAGGGGGATCTTGCGGGATATGAAAAAATCCTTTATCTTGACGGGCTGACCCATGCCCAGGGGATGAAACCTGTCGCCATTGCGAAACGTCCTTACGCTGAGGCCGCCGATCTTGCCGAGGTCAAAATAGGCCGTGAAAGCACTTTTTGGATACGAGGAAGGGGGTCTTCTCAGGATCCTGACCACAATGGTGGCACCAAGGGGGGCAATGCAGTTCTTTCCTTCCTGTAAAGGGTAACTGTCCGTAGCGGGTGACGACGGCGCCCTGGCGGTGAATATGAGTCTGTCGTAGGTTTTCTTCATCCGAAGTGGTGATGCCAGATCGAGTCGCAGATTCGGCTTCTGAGATTCAAGGACCTTTTCGATCAGCCTTATATGCTCCCTCAAGGGGACAAAAGAAGGGGACAGGGATGTGATGATATCGCTGATGGCCCTGAACCGCGTCTCTTCGTCCAGTTGTTTTAAGGGGCCGACAGGTACGAATGTATCGCCGCCGCGCTCCCGGACATGCTTCGCCAGAAAGGCACGTTTCCTTTCGTCAAAAAAGCTGTTTATCCCGGTGAGATCTCCAAGGAGCGAGACGACCTTTTCTTTGAATGCCGGGTTTAGTTCATCGAGGAGGGGCAGGACCCTGTGGCGAATATAATTGCGTTCATAAACAGTCTTCGCATTGGAAGAGTCACTTACGTATGCGATCGATCTGGCCTGTGCACATGCAGCGATCTCGGACCGGTAGGTGTTAAGAAATGGTCTGACTATCCTGCCCCGTGCGGGCGGTATTGAAGACAACCCGCGAATTCCCGTTCCTTTGACGAGGCGCAGGAGGAAAGTCTCCACTTGATCGTCGAGGTTGTGCGCGATCGCGATCTTTGTGTACCCTTCGCGGTCCGCGGTTTCATTAAAGAAACGATACCGGATGTCCCTGCCCGCGTGTTGCAGCGAGAGGCCCCGGGACTTCGCATAGCCCCTGACATCCACCCTTTCAAGGAAATAGGGGATGCCGTAGTCGCTGGCCGTCTGTCTCGTGAAGTCCTCGTCCCTTTCGGATTCTTCCTGCCTCAGAAGGTGGTTTACATGGGCGGCGGCCAGATCGAAGGGGATCTCCCTGCGGATTTCAGTCAGTATGAAGAGGAGCGTCGCCGAATCCACGCCCCCCGAGAAACCGAGAAGGACACGGTCTGTTTCATGGATCATTCCTTCCTTTTTGATGAGATTGAGTATTTTCCGGGTGAGGTCCATCTTAGAAGGTGGTCTGGAGGCCGCGATCGGTCACGAACAGCTTGAACAGTTGGGCGAGGAGCAACCGGCGCAGGAGCCACCCGATTTGCCGGATGATTTAAACTTGTTTCCCGCCGAAAAGCCGAAGGAGGACATGTTCTTCTGCGGGTCTTTGGCCCCGCATGCAGGACATTCGGGTACATCATTTCCGAAGATTATAACCTCGAACTCATGGCCGCACGCGCGGCAGGTGTATTCATAGATGGGCATTGTCCCCCCTCGTTAGCTCCGTTTTTTCTTTGTCTCTCTCGACAGGTCGGTGATGAGCTTTGTCAATGGCTGGCGGTACCTGTCGCTGATGCTGTCCACCTCTTTTATACCCTCCGCCTCTTTGGCGAACGCCAGTGCCCTTGTAAACATGTTTTTGAAATAGAAATGGTTCGCCGATGCGTAGAGGTAGAGAAAGAACGCCGCTTTGTTGGAGCTGTCCGTTCTGATTACGCGTTTGAAGAGTTTTCGCGCCGTATCGAAATATTCGCTCTCCAGGTAACTGTTTGCCGTTTTAAAGACGAGAAGCGTTCTGCCATCCTCGTAGGCGGTCAACAAAATCTCTTCAAAGCCCTTACGCCCGTAAATCTTTACAAGCGTCTTATCGTATTCGTACAGGAAACGGGGCAGCAGGTAGTTTCCTTTGTATAGAAGGATGAGGTCTTTGAGCTGCCTCACAAGTTCATCGGCAAGTATGGCGACCTCTTTGAACTCTTCTTTCAGACGCGCCCGGGCCTTTCGCACCAGCGTGCCTATCTCATTAACGATCTTTCTCTCCTGTTCACTGAGATTGTTCTGAAGCGTCATTTCGCACTGGGGTTGGTAATACTCCAGGAGATAAAGGTTTTCACGAAGTTTCATCGCACCGTGGAAAGTGTAGCCGACGGTAATATCGAAGAGTTTCTCTTTGTAGCTTGCTTCGGTGGAATTACGGAAAAGATCGTGGCACATTTCCTTGAGCCTGAAAAGACAGCTCCTGCCCCTGTCATCGACAAAGTCTTCGATGTTCGCAAAGAAAAGCTGTCCCTGACGAAGCAGGGCCTTGCATTCAAGGGCTTTCTCGTAGACGCACAGCGATTCTTTGATGAGATCGATCTGTTTCTTATCCAGATTCGTTACCATGATCCCCCTCTGCGTGCTCTTTGAGCATTTTCCTGAGATCTTCGCCGTCTATGGATTCCTTTTCGAGGAGTGTCTTGGCTACCAGTTCCAGAAGATCACGTTTGTCGGTAAGGACTTCCTTCACCCTGATGTAGGAATGTTCAATGATGGCCTTCACTTCGTTGTCTATTTCACGGGCCGTTTCCTCGCTATACTCCTTGGTTCCGCTACCGGGCATGATATCAAGGAAAAGGGGCTTGCGTTCCTGTTCAAACGTCATGTGGCCGAGTTTCTCACTCATACCGTATTGCTTGACCATGGACCTTGCAATATCGGTGGCACGAGCCAGGTCGTTCTGGGCGCCGGTGGAGATCTCATCGAAGATGACCTCTTCCGCTATTCTGCCCCCCATAAGAACGCACATGCGGTCGAGGAGTTCGGTTCTTGTCATAAGATACCTGTCTTCGGTGGGAAGCTGCATTGTGTAGCCCAGGGCTGAGATACCCCGCGGAATTATGGATATCTTGTGGACGGGGTCTGTGGTTTCCAGCGATTCAGCCATAAGCGCATGGCCTGTTTCGTGGTAGGCGACGATCTCCTTTTCCTTCTTGCTCATGACTCTCTTTTTCTTCTCAAGACCCGCCACAACTCGATCGATGGCCTCTTCGAACTCAGCCATGGACACGGAGGTCTTTCCCTTTCTTGCAGCGAGAAGGGCCGCTTCATTGATGAGATTCGCAAGATCGGCGCCAACGAAGCCCGGGGTCCTGGCGGCGAGGATGGAAAGGTCAATGTTTTTGGCAAGCTTGACGTCCCTGATATGGACCTTGAGAATTTCTTCGCGCCCTTTGATATCGGGCCTGTCAACGAGGACATGCCTGTCGAACCTGCCAGGCCTCAAGAGGGCCGGGTCAAGGATTTCCGGCCTGTTTGTAGCGCCCACGATGATGACGCCCGTCTTGGTATCAAAACCGTCCATTTCCGCAAGAAGCTGATTGAGCGTCTGCTCTCGTTCGTCATGCGAGGAGAGAGGGTTCATACCCCTTGCTTTGCCCAGGGCATCCAGTTCGTCGATGAATATGATACACGGTGCTTTCTGCTGGGCCTGCGAAAAGAGGTCCCGTACGCGGGACGCCCCGACGCCGACGAACATCTCAACAAAATCGGAACCGCTCAGGCTGAAAAACGGCACCTTCGCTTCGCCCGCGACGGCTTTGGCGAGAAGCGTCTTGCCGGTGCCCGGCGGTCCTACGAGGAGTATCCCCTTGGGGATCTTTCCCCCGAGGTCGAGAAACTTCTGAGGATACCGGAGGTATTCGATGATCTCCTGCAGCTCTTCTTTTGCTTCGTCGACACCGGCCACATCGCCGAAGGTGATTTTTATCTCGTCTTCCCCGTAGATCTTCCCCCGGCTTTTCCCGAAGTTCAGAACGCCCGAGGGGGCGCCGCCCATTTTGCGCATAAGAAGGTTCCATATGAGGATTATGATAGCGAAGGGAAGGATCCATTCGATGATGATTCGGAGGAGCTTGTTCTCAAAAGAGCCGGAGAACTGAACATTACTTTTCTGAAGGTCTTTGACGAGGTCGGGGTCGTCGACCCTGCTCGTCACGAATTTCACCTTCTTGCCGTCCTGTTGCGTCAGGGTGCCCTGGATCTTTTCATTATCGATCAAGAGATCGCTGACCTTTGCCTGGGCGACGAGGCCTTTAAACTCGCTGTAAGGAACGGTTTTGATCTCGGACCGGAAGGAAAGATAGCTATGGATGACGAGGATACCGATGATCGCGATGATGAAATAGAGGAATGTAAAACTCCTTGTCTTCTTTTCCTTGTTCTTGTTCCCGCCTTTGATCTCGAGGATGATATCTTTACGTTTTCTAAAGCCTTTTTTGGATCCTGAGTTTTCTTTTGGCATAGGTAAAGCATATCAGAAAACCATGAGGTTTGAAATATGTTTCTCAGTGCTGAACAGTGCTCCACGGCCATGCGGCAGGGGCATCCGACTTCGTTGGCCGCTATTGTTCCGTGAGATTTACAAACTGAAGCCAGATGCTATAATTGCTTATATATAGCGGACCCGTTGCCGCCGATTAGTCGTCCGCTAACGAGGAGTAACTGGTGACGGAACAAGACTTTTCCATCAGCGAGTTTGACCGGTTGTTCGGTTCTCGGGAACATTGCCGCAACCTTTTTGCCACCCTCATCGATTTGTTCAAGGAAGGTTTCTTTATAACCGACGCCGGCGGATCGTTCTTGCACGTGAGCCCTTCCTTCTGCACGCTGTTTGGGTATTCTCCCGCCGAATTTCTTCGGATGTCAATGCGTGATATCGATATACAGGGGAGGTTGGACGATTTTGTGGCGGGCATTCCCCGCGACGAAGGCGACCACGCGGGTGCGTACGAGACCACCTACAGGCAAAAGAACAGGGGATCGGTGGACGTGGAAGTGACTGTTGTTCGATACTCCCTGCCCGATGCTGGCGTAAGATTCGTCGGCCTGGTGCGGCATATCGGCGATCGCAAGAAGACTCAAACGGCACTGAGGGAAAGCGAGGAGCGGTTCAAACTCTTCAGCCATGCAAGCCATGAAGCACTGCTTCTTCTTGACGACAGCGGGAAGATCCTGTACGCGAACCCTGCTGCATTGAGGATTACGGGCCATGAGGACAAAGAGACGCGAGGCATGGAGATCCATGAGTTTCTCAGACCATCCCACTACTCCGACGAACAGAAACTGCAGTTGGCCATCGCCGAGGTGATGCCTTTGTCATCGATACCCGAAGAGGCGGTGGAGGCGGACAGGGTCCTTGATTTCTCCATCACCGGAAAGGACGGCATAGAAACGTACATTGAACTCTCCCTGCTTTCCGAGAAGGTAGGCGAGAAGTGGCATATGATCGCCTTATTCAGGGATGTGACCGACAGGAAGAAGACTCTGGAGTCTTTGCGGAAATCCGAGCATAAGTTTCGGAGACTCTTCGAAGATACGAGGGATGCAGTCTTCATCTCGACGCCCGATGGAAAGGTTGTCGATATGAATAGAGCCGGTCTGGAATTGTTTGGTTACAGGACGAAGGAGGAAATGTTTGAACTGGACATCGGCCGCGATCTGTACTTCAATCCCGAGGACCGCAAGAACTTCCGGGACGCCATCGAACGGTACGGCGGCGCAAGTATGCACGACCTTGCCTTGAAACGGAAGGACGGTTCAATGATTGTGGTATCGATAACCGCGAACGCGGTTTACGATGAGGTGGGAAAACTGACCGTATATCACGGTATCATACGGGACCTGACCCGCATCAGACAGCTCGAACAACAGGTACACGCATTTCAGAAAATGGACGTGGTGAGGGAATTGATCGGAGATATAGCGCACCACATCAACAATGTCCTCAATATTATCGTGGGGAATGCCCAGTTGGCGAAGATGTCGCCCGACTGCACGGAGGAGGTAGGCTCTTACCTTTCCACCATCGAGGACGAGGTATTCAGGGCGGCGGACATGGTGGACGAGCTTCTGGCTTCAGGGAGCAGACACCCGATGGACATGCGGACGGTGGATGTGGGCGCCGTCGTGGCTGATTTCGAGAAGATGGTGCGAAAGATCATCGGGGAGAAGATTACCACGATCGTATCTTTGCCTGCGACCCCCATTATGGCGAAGATGGATGTTGCCAGAATAGGCCAGACCCTTCTGAACCTGATACTGAATGCCAGGGATGCCATGGAGGGGCCGGGCACACTGACCATTCGGGTGAATACGGAAGAACTGACGGACGTCACGACCACGCTCGACGGGAAGATAGCCCCCGGGTCATATGCCGTCATATCCGTGGCCGATACCGGGCGGGGGATCAACAGCAATGCGAGAGAGAAGATATTCGAGCCCTTTTATACCACCGATATGTCCGGCGGGAAGAAGGGACTCGGTCTCAGCGTTGTTCTGGGGATCGTCAGACAGCACGGAGGTTTTGTGATATGCGAAAGCGAGGAGGGCCGGGGGGCAGTCTTCAAGATGTATCTGCCCCTGTCCGCAGAGAAGACAAGGGCAGACAGACCTGTTGAACGGGGCGTCCTGAGCGGCACCGAAACCATTCTTGTGGGCGAAGACGAAGATGCGTTGAGGAAAATAACCGCCGAATTCTTAAAGACCCTGGGATACCGGGTTATCACGGCAAAGAACGGAGAAGAAGCACTTGCGTTGTTCAGGGAGAGTTCCGGAGAAATAGACCTGGTACTTATGGATATAGCGATGCCCGGTATGGGCGGTCTCGATGTCTACCATGAAATCAAGAAAATAAAACCCGATATCGCCGCTCTTTTCATGACGGGCTACAGCCTTGAAACCTCGGGCCTCGGTGCTGTGCAGAAACAGGGGATCAGCGCCATACGCAAACCCTTTACAATGGCAGGCCTGGGTAGAAAAATACGGGAGATATTAGATGCGGGTAATGGGCAATAGATAATAGGTAATAGGAAAAACAGAAAGAATGAAACTCAAAGAATTTCCCATTTCCCATTGCCAATGACCCGCATCTTACAGCTCTATCTCTTTTGCTTCTATCATGCCGTCGATGGCACGAATCTTTTTCAGGACCGGTTGACCGATGGGGCTGTCCACGGAAACGAAGGCGACTTCCTCACCGCTTATCTCACGAGACACGCTGAAACCGGCGATGTTGATGCCATGGTCGCCAAGGATGGTTCCAACCTTGCCGATGACACCCGGACGATCCAGAATTTTGAAAGCCAGAAATGTCCCTTCGGGGATCACGTCCAGGTGGAACCTGTCGAGCAGGACAATTCTCCCGAGCTTGTCGGGAAAGACTGTTCCGGCTATGCTGATCTCCTCGACGTCTGTCTTCAGATTAAAGAT
>DNYO01000230.1 GCA_003506795.1 Deltaproteobacteria bacterium | reverse complement strand
CTGGGGTTTCTACCCTTGCGGGCTTTTCTTTTTGAAACGGAGAAAGTACCAAAACCAACAAGCGTTACCCGTTCGTCTTTCTTCAGGGCTGCCTTCACCCCATCCAGAAAAGCTTCCAAGGCCTTGCCGGCAGCGGCTTTGGATATCTTGGACCCTGCTGCCATTTTGCTAATCAATTCTGCCTTAGTCATACATACCCCTCCTTTAGATTATTGTTTGACGCTGGTTGACAAAGCAACCACCGTCTAGATAGTTTATACTCCTCTATCTACAAATTATGCAACATTTTTTTTCGAGATTTGTGAAAAACCATTCACATTCGGAGTTTTGCTGTAGTTCCCCTATTTACGCCCTTCCATAGTCATCTGCCACCCGTTCGATGTCGTCCTCGCCAAAATAGTCTCCGACTTGCACCTCGACGAAAACAAAATCTTCCTCACCGGTATTCTCAACCCGATGCAAAAAGGTACGGGGGATATCGAGCGATCCGCCCTTGCCAAGGGCTATGTCCCTGTCGCCAACCTGTGCGACGGCGCTGCCGCGGACTACAAACCAGTGTTCATCGCGCCGCCTGTGTCTCTGAAGGCTCAAGCGACCGCCCGGATGGACTACGATCCGTTTCACCTTGCAGTCGGGCAGATCCGCCACGACTTCAAAATAGCCCCATGGACGGTCATCTCTTTTCACTCTTCTCTCCCGCCATTGTCTTGAGAGTCTTTCCCCATAACCAATAACCTATTGCCCATCACCGGCAAGCGGGAGCTTGCGTCCGCTTGTCATGGTTTCTGTTTCGCTACAATATCACACATGTATTGCCGAAACAACGGTAAGGGCTATTTTTTTTGACTATCCGATGGGGATTTCGAGACAATTATCTCTATTCTGCGGTTTCGGGAGCGGTTTTCGTCGGTATCATTGGGTGCCACGGGATGGTATTCAGCGTAACCTACCGCGGATATTCTCCGGGGTGACAGGGTATGCTTTTCAATAAGGTAACGCACCACTTCGGTGGCGCGTCTCACGGAAAGCTCCCAGTTGGATCTGAACTCCGTCGTGGCGATGGGAATGTCGTCCGTATGGCCTTCGACACGCAGCGGATTTTCTACGGCAGCGATGACCGGCGCTATCGTATCCAGCGTCCGTCTGGCTCCTTGCTTCAGATCGGCCTTGCCGAGATCGAAGAAGGCCTCATCAAGAACCCTGATCACGATTCCCCGCTCATCGGTGATAACGGATATATTCCTTTCAAGGGCATCATTGCCGGAGAGCTTCCTGATCTCCTCCTCCAGCTTTTGCTTCATTTCCTCCGCGGAGCCCTGGGTTTTGAGGGATACATCGAAGGGCACGTTCCCGGCGGTGCTCCCCTCAGCGGCCACCCCGGAACCACCGGTGAAAATGGTCTTCAAATGGCCGGTCACTTCCCTGTATTTTTGTGAATCGTGCTTGGAAAAGGTGTACATCATGATAAAGAAAGCGAGAAGCAGCGTGATGAGGTCGGCATAGGTGATGAGCCAACGCTCAAGGTTTTCGGGCTCTTCCGCTTTCTTTTTCCTTCTCATCTCGCCACCTCAGCGCGTTTGTCGGGAAGCAGGAACGAGACAAGCTTCATCCGGATTACGCGGGGATTGTCACCCATGGCGAGCGATATGGCACCCTCCGTTATGATTTCCAGATAGAGCGCTTCATCCTGATGCTTGTGTTTGAGCTTGTCGGACAACGGCAGGTAAATGAGGTTCGCCATGGCGACGCCCCAGAGGGTGGCTATGAAGGCGCTTGCGATCGCGGAGGCCATATTGGAGCTGCTTTCCATGTTCCCCAGCGCGTGAATAAGGCCAAGGACGGTTCCCATGATACCCAGTGTCGGCGAAAAGCCCCCGAGTTTCAGAAAGAAGTTGGCACCGGCTTTGTGACGTTCCTCTATATATGCCATTTCTATTTCGAGGATCTCCCTGATCTTGTTGGTCTCGAAACCGTCGATCGCCAGTTGTATAGCCTTTCTCAGAAAGGGCTCCTGGATCGCATCAAGGTCTTTTTCAAGGCTTAAGAGCCCGTTTTTACGGGCCTTCTGGGAGAGGTCGAAGAGCAGATCGATGAGCTGGCGGGAGTCCATCTTCTTTTCGAAAAAGGCCACTTTCATAAGGTTCGGCAGGTTGACGAGCTGCTTGACCGAGGTGGTTACCGTGGCCGCCCCGAAGGTCCCGAAAATGACAAGTATCATCGCGGGCACCTGGATCAGCGCGGAAAGATGCCCCCCTTCCATGATGAAAGAGACGAGAACGGAACCGATGCCGACCAGCAGGCCAAGGACTGTTGCTATATCCATAATTCATCAACTCGTCGTTTCTTTTTTCTGACGCAGATACTGGCGCTCTTTCACAAATATATAGTTGATCAGTATGTCCCGGTCTTTCTCATGGATGACCATGAACTTCAGGGCAACTCTCTGCGGGCCTGTCTCGCCGTGATCGTTTTCGACCCGGACCGCCTGGCACAGACAGGTGATCTTCGGATAGGGAAATAAAGGGACAACGAGCTTGAGTTCCACGAAATTCCCCTCGGTCAGGGGAACATCGCACCGGAACTGGACCCCTGCGCCGCTGATATTCACCTCGGTGGTGACGGTGGTGTAGTTTTCGCTGACGGCAGACTTTCGCAGGATCTCAATGATCGTGTCCAGTTTCTTGTTGATCATCCGCATGCAGGTATGCAATTCGTCGGTCTCGTCCCCGGGCTCACCATCGGGCTCCAGAAAATATAACTCATGCAGCCTGTCCACAACCTGTGTCGAATTGTAGCGGATTGCGTCCTGAAGCTTCAGGAATTCTTCGCGGCTGATGCCTCGGAACTCGAGGGGTATCCGGTCCTGGATCCGAAAAAACTCTCTTCTTTCACCTTCACCACTCATATCCATCCCGAATCAAATCGGCGAAAGCCTGCGCTATCGCCGGATCGAACTGACTGCCGCCGCACCTCATGATCTCCGACGTTATCTCACCGACCGCCATCGCCTTGCGGTACGGGCGGTCCGTGACCATGGCGTCGTAGGCGTCGCAAACGGCTATTATACGGGAGCATATGGGGATATCGTCACCGGCGAGGTGATCGGGATATCCCTTGCCGTCATACCGCTCATGGTGATGCCGGATGATCTTCGCCTCTTTCGCAAGGATCTCGAAACGGCTCATAATCTCTTCGCCGTAGACGGAATGGCTCTGCATCACCGTATATTCCTCGTCGGAGAGGCGCTCCGGCTTGAGCAGTATTTTGTCGGGAATACCAATCTTCCCCAGATCGTGGACAGGGCAGACAACCTTGATGACATCCTTTTCGTAGTCGCTAATGCCGAGCCGCTCACCGAGGGCAAGGCTCATGTTCGTGACCCTCTTGCAATGGCCTTCCGTGTAGAGGTCCCGCTTGGTGATGGCTATGATAAGCGATTTCAGGGTGTGGAGGATATTCTCGAAGAGACTTTCATATAGCATCCTGTTCTCAATCTGCGTCGATGCCTTTTCGGCTATGAGGCGAAGAAAGAAGACATCGTTTTCCAGGGATTTGGCCACTCCGCCCCCGTTAAGCTTCGATTCCGTCATAATGAACCCGATAGGCTCCCCCTGGATAAAAAGGGGAAGGTAGATCCGATTATCCTTAACGACATACCTTCGTGCGCCGCGTGCTTCCTCTTTCAAATCATCGGGGATGCTGATACGCTGCCAGTTCCTCTCAGGTTTGCTGCCGTCCCTGGTATGTCCCGCGTAAAGTATCAATTCGTTTCCTTCGCCGTCGGGTACATAATACCCGCAGGAAGTCACATCGAGGGTCTCTCCCACGATCTGGATCATCTTCTCGTAAACATCCTCGAAGATATTGATGGAATTGAACTTGTTCGATATATGGTACATCGTGGTCAATTCCTTGATCTTCTTCTGCAATTCCCTGTTGAGATGCTCGATCTTCTTCTTATCGCCCAAGTTCTGCATGATGTTTTCTTTTTCAATGAGAAGGTTTCTCTCCCTCAAAACCCTCATCATGACAAGCATGAGCTTGTCGAATTCGAAAGGTTTGAGAAGAAAATCGGAGGCGCCCTTTTTCATGGCATCGATTACGAAATTCGGGTCATAGTAGCCTGTCGCCATGATGACAGCCGTGGTGGGTTTAGAGACCTTGATGGTGTCTATGAGGGTTATGCCATTGATATCGGGAAGCTGGACGTCGAGAATGACGATCTCCACATCCTTCTTCTTAAGCATTTCGAGGGCTTCACTGCCGCAGGTGGCCTCATATATTTCGCAGCCGTTGAGCTCCAGGAAATCGCCGAGGATGTTGATGACTTCGGGGTTGTCGTCGACAACGAGTATTTTGGTTCCCTCGATCATCGTTCATCCCCAAGCCTTCTTTGCGTACCCGATGACATCCTGTCATTCAATGAGAAGCCTCCCCTTCCTCAGTTTCTCCAGGTTTCGGATTTCATCAACGATCTGTTCCGTATCGTTCGCCTGTTTCCCGTTAATGGGTTCGACCATGTTCCCCGATTCTTTGGGCTTCTTATTGCGATATCTTTCCATCTCATCGTAAAAATTCTGAAGGGTCTGAATGAGCTTTGCGTTTAGTTTTTTCAGTGCGATCTTCTCACGGGCGTTCTTGACAACAACCTGAAGCTCTTCCATCCTGAAGGGCTTGACGATGTAGTCAAATGCACCCATCCTGACGGCTTCGACAGCGCTGTCCATGGATGCATAACCCGTAATGATAACGAATTCCGTGTCCGGATTCTCTTTCCTGATGGTCCTTATCAGCTCCATGCCGGAGATTTCCGGCATGTTAAGGTCGGTAACGATCAGATCGAAGGGGTCTTTACGATGACTTTCGAGGGCATCCCTGCCATTTGCCGAGTCATTGACATCGTGGCCCTCTTCTTTCAGGTACTCTTCGAGGATTTCTCTGAGTTCCTTATTATCGTCGACAACGAGGATCCGGAAGGTTCCATCATTTCTCATCGTGTCTCTTCAACTTTTCGGTCACCTGCTCGCCGATTCTGTCGTAAAGCATCTTCTTCATTCCTTCCCGTGAAATGTTCACCTCGTCCTCGCGGCTTTCGCCCTCATGTTCGTTACCAGCGCGATTCATGCGGACCTTCATGTTCTTCATGTAAGTTCGTATGACGCTGCTTATCTGGTAATCCGAAATCGTCATCTCTTTCTCCCCTGCTATGTTATCGGATCAAAGAAAAATGACTTAAGTTATTTTTTCATTTCTTAGGGGAGAAAAGTGACGGAGCCGGCGGGAAGGGAAATGTGGGACTGTAAGACCTCATCGCCCTCAGGTTCTGTGAATAACGGTCGATCTCCATCATCAGCTTCGTCCGCTCTTTTTCGAGCCTTTCTATAACCTGCACCTCGTTAATGTAGAACCTCCCGGCAACGTCCGCGTCGAGTCCGTGGGAGGACGCCGCCAGCCGGGCGCTGACCTTTTCTCGTTCCAAAAGGCTTTGTATGAATGCAGCGCCGTTTTCCTGGTCCAGTGCCGTCAGGGTCATTTCCTCAAAAAGGATGATGTCCCTCTCACTGCGCTTCTTCATCCCGTCCATCCCCTGCTGCAGACTTTCTCTTCATGAATGATTCCTTCAATTCGTACGAGTTCTTCAAAAGCATCTGCAACTCTTTGAACCTCTTCTCGAAATCCGCCTTCCGGTCCGCGTCTTCACCCGCTGTGCCTTCTTTGCCGCCGGGAGCATCAACGACCGGTTCGCCCCCGCCGGTGTACAGGCCCATGAAGGCACAGGCATTGTAGATAATCCTGTCGTGAAGGGAAACGGTAAAATCATGCACGAAACGGACCGTCTCACCTTTGCTTGTCGAAAGCGAGTCGATGAGCACCGCCCTGTCAAGTTTCAACAGACCCGTTTCATCGAGGGTAATTCCGGGTGTCTTTCCTGCCTCACCGGCGCCGTAACCCCCTGCCCCGTTGAGGACAGTCTCAAACGATGCTTTCACCGCCTGTCTTACCGCCTCCTTTGCGAGGGCCGACCGGGTCCCGGTCGTGGCGCCATCGTCATCTGCGGGCCCGTCGACGCCGTTCGCAATCGTTTCAACAAGCCCATTGACAGCGGCGACAAGACGGACAACTTTCTCGACGATCTTTGCGTCATGCGCCGGGCTGCTGTCGTCAGCCGGTCCGGTTGCCGCCGTTCCCCCGATGAGCTTCACGACAACACCGGCCATTACTCCCGCCAGGGTAACGGGGCTGGCCAAGCCTTCCGGCCCCTTGGCCGCCGTATACTGCTCCTTCTTCTCCTTCGGCCCGCCGGAGGCGGCCTCATGATCCTTTTCACCGAAAAGAAACCGGGACACCGCTTGCCCTATTCCCTTAGCTACCGCGGCGGGATCGCTGAGAAGAGATGCACATGCGGGCCGGTCCAGCTTTTCAACAACGCCGTCCCCGTTGGCGGCCTTGCCCGGCCGTGATCCGTTCGAAGCGACGGGCAGATCCTCGCGCGGGGCTTTCTCTTCATCTAATCCTGCCAGGAAAACGGCGATCTTCCTGACCTCCTTGGGAACCGCAGCACTGCCCCCGGGTTCTCCGCCTTTGCCAGGGAGGGCTGTTCCTCCCGAAGGATCGTGACGGATAACGACGGGCACGGGAGCATCATCGACCATATCCACGGAGATAATGAACTTCTCCACTACCCGCGGCGAATCGGGGTTGACGGTCGCCAGACCGGGGCGATAATCCGTTCGGGACAGCTTCCGGGCAACGTGATTCATGAGGGTGGCGGCGGCATCTTCCTGGGACGCTTCGGTCATTCCCGCTGCCCCCGGTTGTACCATACCCTTTATTATGACAAGCCGATCCGGTGTTTCCTCTGGGCCGGCCCCACGATGAGCGCCGGGAAGAAAGATAAACGTGTCGCCCCTCGTCACCGGCGGCTCAGGAAACGCACCGCCCGTAGCTTTCGCGGTAAGCACGCCTTGCTGCACCTCGAGAGCGTTGCCCGTCAGGTTCATGATGTCCGAGGTTGCCTGTTCAATTGTCTGAATACATCCAAGGACGGCTGGAGGGATCTTTGACGAGGGGGCGAAAACATCCTTTAAGACCGCAAGATCCTGCTTTACAGGGCTGGCCCCAGGCTTTTGCGTGGCGCCGCCAGGCAGTTGCTGGGACGGATATGTCGCGCAGGTTATCTTCATGACGGTGCTCTCGCCGCTTCTCTCCCTGCACAGTTATCGGCCGCAAGACCGATTAACTTAATCATCAGCCTGCCCTGCGCAACGTCAATTATCTGACAACATTCACCGATGTCGTGCAAGAACCTGACTTTTATGTCCGGACCACCTCGATCAAGCCGAAGACGTTTACAGATAACCCTTCAGGGATTTTCCTTACAGCCTGTTCACGAGACAGAGCTGCATGGGCATGGATATTGCAAAACATTGAAACGATTATGAACAGCGATGGAAAAATGACGGATGTCTTTCCGTCGACAATACATGAGACGATAGCCGGTCTGCAGGGTATTCTCGCCGACAGCACAATCATGGAAACCGGCGGCCGTGTTTCGGAGGAGATCGTAAGAGCCTGTCAAAAAGGCCGGAAGGTTCTCATATGCGGCAACGGCGGCAGTGCCGCGGACGCACAGCATATAGCCGCGGAACTCTCCGGCAAATTTTTCTTCGATCGCCAACCCCTCTTTGCGGAAGCCCTGCACGTCAACACATCCTACCTGACGGCCGTGGCCAACGACTACTCGTATGAAGAGATATTCGCACGCCTGATCCGGGCCCAGGGGCGTTCCGGCGACATACTCATCGCTCTGTCGACATCGGGGAATTCCAAAAACATTCTCCGGGCCCTTGAAGAGGCAAATGCCGCGGGGATGGTCACCGTGGGATTCACCGGCCAGGGACCGAATGCGATGGAAACGCTCTGCGATTATCTCCTTGCCGTCCCCTCGAAAATCACCCCTCGTATCCAGGAGTGCCACATCATCCTGGGCCACATTATCTGCGAGATAGTCGAGAGCAGGCTGTTTACCGTTCACAAACCCGCCATCTTCCTCGACCGGGACGGCGTCATAAACAAAAAGATGGACGGGCGGGACTATGTGACGAAATGGTCTCAATTCTCTTTCCTGCCGGGTGTCTTCGAGGCGATCAAGCTGTTCAACGACCATGGCTACCTCGTCATCGTCGTGACCAACCAGCAATGCATCGGCAAGGAAATCGTTCCGGCGGAGACCATCAGAGCGATCCATGAGAGAATGGCAAAGTCCATTGAGGAAAACGGCGCGCATGTTGACGGCGTGTATATGTGTCCCCACCTCGCGGCCGAAGGATGCTCCTGCAGGAAACCCGGCACGGGCCTCTTCGAGACAGCCGTCAGAGATTTCCGAAGACGGGGGATCTCCATCGATATGACAGAAAGCTATATGATCGGCGATTCCGAAACCGACATAATCGCCGGCAAAAGAGCGGGCCTTTATGCGGTGCAGATTACCCAAAATTATAGTCCGCAGGACTGCCCCGACGGGACAGGCATCCTTGAGACGGCGCAGCGGATCCTTGAAAACAATAAAGAAAGAAGGACGGCAACGTGACAACACGAGCGCTCATTACAGGAGTAACGGGCATGGTCGGCTCCCACCTGTGTGACTTTCTCCTGACTCATACCGACTGGGACATTTACGGGATGTGCAGGTGGAGAAGCCCCCTCGACAACGTCGAGCACCTTCTCGACAGGGCAAATAGAAAAGACAGGGTGTACTTCCTGAACGGCGACCTCAACGATTACGTGTCCCTGACGGGCGCCGTCGAGGAGAGCAGACCCGACTACGTATTCCACCTCGCCGCACAGAGCTATCCCAAGACCAGCTTTTCCGCACCCCTCGATACCCTTCAGACAAACATCCTGGGAACAGCGAGGCTTCTTGAGGCGTTAAGGAGAACGGGCGGCGTCGATCCCGTTATTCATGTGTGCTCTTCTTCTGAAGTATTCGGACGTGTTCCCAAGGAAAGACTTCCCATCAACGAGGAATGTTCCTTTCACCCCGCCTCACCTTACGCCATCTCGAAGATCGGCACCGACATGGTAGGCCGCTTCCATGCCGAGGCATACGGTCAGAAGGTCGTGGTCACACGGATGTTCACTCATACGGGGCCGCGAAGGGGCGATGTCTTCGCCGAATCGACCTTTGCAAAGCAGATCGCCATGATAGAGCACGACCTGATCCCGCCTGTCGTCAAGACAGGCAATCTTGATTCCATGCGAACGTGGTCGGATGTCAGGGACGCGGTCAGGGCCTACTATATGCTCCTAACCGTCAACCCCGTTCCCGGCCAATATTACAATATAGGGGGAACATCTTCGTGCACGGTGGGTGATATGCTCTCTCACCTTATCGGGATCTCCACCGCAAAAGACCGTATCCGGGTGGAGACGGAAGAAGGCAGGCTCCGCCCCCTTGATGCCGACCTTCAGGTGCCGGACACCTCCAAGTTTCAGGGCCATACAGGATGGAAGCCGGAAATACCGTTTGAAAAGACAATGCAGGACCTCCTCGACTACTGGCGTCAGAAGGTCCGGTCAGGCAAGGGGTTTCTTACGAGATGACACGACGCGTTTCACCATGTTCACCCGAACGTCCTCCCGAGCTTCTCTGTCCAAAGCTTGGCCCGGTCATTTCACTCCACCGGAACCCCTGGTTTGAGGTGATGTCACGGGGCTCTTACTGCACCCTGGAATATAAACGGCCCCAGGTTGTCATCCTCCCCGTTCTGGAAGGAAACTCCGTCATCATGGTCCGCGTACGACGGCCGATCATCGACGACACACCGCTCGAGCTTCCCGCAGGCGACTCCAACACCGGCGAAACCCCGAGGATGGCGGCCATGCGGGAATTCGCAGAAGAAACTGGCATTCTCATCCATGATCCCTCGCGGTTCATTCCCGACCTGCCCATCTCGGAGATGCCCGGCAGGATGCCTGTTCTCCTTTCCGTCTTCAGGGTGGATGTGAATAAATCCGAATTCGATTCCCGGGATGTCCATGACGATGATATCGTCGCTGTCGAAGTCGTCCCCTATGGAGACATCCCCGGTAGAATTGCCACGGGTGAGATATATTTAAGCTCTCCCATGGCCCTCGTATCCCGTCTTCTCCTGACAGACCGTCTTGAAAAGAAGGCAGGCGGAGATTTGCCATGATGACCAACCCCGATATAGTACTTGTGAATGCGGGAGGGACCCGAAAACAGGTCTACCAGGACCTCAGCAAAGTCTTTTCGGCCATCGACACACCCTTCTGGGCCGCATTGACCGCGGGATACCTGCGCGGAAAAGGATTCGATGTAAATATCCTCGATGCCAATGCGCTGAACCTCGATCCTGACGAAACGGTCAAAGCGCTGGCCGATATCAGGCCAAAATTCATCGCCATCGTCTGCTACAGTCAGCAGGCCAACGTCTCGGCCCCGATCATGGTGGCCGTAGGAGATCTTTGCCGGAGAATAAAGGAAGAGCTTCCCGAAACCCCCCTTCTTCTGACGGGGTGGCATCCTTCCGCCCTGCCGGAGCGGACCATGCGCGAAGAGGCCTGCGACATGCTTGTCCAGGGCGAGGGTTTTCAGACCCTTTCCGACCTCCTTTCAGGTGTTCCGGTTTCGGATATCAGAGGTCTCTGGTGGAAGAAGGATTCACGGATCTTCCACGGCCCGCCCGCTGAAAACATCAAAGACCTCAGTGCCGAGCTTCCCGATGTGGCATGGGACCTCCTGCCTATGGACAACTACCGTGCTTTCAGCTGGATGTGCCTTCGGGATTTCAGCGAGCGGACAAAGTTCGCCTCCATATTTACCAGTCTCGGCTGCCCCTTCAGGTGCAGCTTCTGCGCGATACACGCCACCTACGGCGAGCACAGGATCAGGTACTGGAGCCCGGAATGGGTATTGAGACAGCTCGACATCCTAGTCAATCAATACGGCGTCAGGCACATCAACATCCATGACGAGCTGTTCGTCTTCAATCCGAAACACTACCTGCCCATCGCCGAGGGGATCATGGACCGCGGGTACGATCTCAACATCAACGCCTTCGCGCGCGTGGATGTCCTGGACAGGGTTGACATCAGGCATCTGGAAACCCTCAAGAAAGCAGGTTTCCACTGGCTCAAGCTTGGCATCGAAACGGGCAGCTCCCGCATCAGGGCAAACGTGAACAAGGACAACTACGGCATCGACGCCGTCCGCAACGCGGTAAACAGGGCCCATAGCGTTGGCATGGACTTCTGCGCCAACTTCATGTTCGGACTGCCGGGAGACGACTACGGTTCCATGCAGGACACGCTCAACCTGGCCCTCGATCTCATGCCCGCATTCCCCAGTTTCTTTTGCGCCATGGCGATACCCGGTTCCGATCTTTACACGGAAGCCCTCGAAAAGAACCTTCCCCTGCCGGATACGTGGCTCGGATACGCATCCCAGGGCTACGATTTTCTGCCGCTTCCGACGGAGCACCTTACGGCGGCCCAGGTGGTCGAGTTCAGGGATTACGCCTTTGATACGTACTTCAAGAACCCCGGGTACCTCACCACGATAGAGAACAAATTCGGCCGTGAGGCCAGGAAACATATAAAGGAAATGACGGCCATCAGACTGAAGAGAAAGATACTTGGAGATTGACGGCATGGACTCGCCCGGAAGACAGATCAGGGAAAGCATACTTCGCATCTCACATCACAGCGGACACGGTCACATACCGACCTGCTTCTCCGTGATCGAAATGCTCTGCGCGGTCTACTCGGTGATGCGCCATGATCCCGGGAACCCCTCGTGGGAAGAGCGTGACATCTTCATCCTCAGCAAGGGGCACGCCGCCCTGGGGCTCTACTGTACCCTCGCCCACTTCGGCTACTTCCCGATCGACGACGTCTACAGTTTCGGTGCTTTCGGGTCCAGGTTCGGCTGCCACGCTGACCGCTTCAAGGTACCCGGCGTCGAACTGTCCACGGGTTCGCTGGGGCACGGCATAGGCGTCGCCGTCGGCATGGCGCTCGGCTTCAAGCATGCGGGCAGCAAGCGCAGGGTGTACGTCATCGTCGGCGACGGCGAGGCCAATGAAGGCACCATATGGGAATCATTGATGGTTGCCGCAAACATGTCGCTATCCAACCTGACGGTTCTTTTCGACAACAACCGCTCACAGTCGCGCTGCCTCCCCGTCGTCAACCCAGAAGCAAAATTTTCCGCTTTCGGCTTTGACGTCGCGTCTGTTGACGGCCATGACGTAAAGGCGATCGGGCAGGCGCTTGAACGCCCGGCCGACAGGCCCCGTGCTGTCATCGCCAATACCATCAAGGGCGCGCCCTGCGAGAGCCTGGTCAATGATATATTTGCCTGGCACCGCCGCAGCCCGAACGCAAATGAGTTGAAAACACTTCTTGGAGAACTTGAATGAGACAGCAGTTTAGGGACACCGCCCTGAAGCTTGCCGGCGTGGACGACAAACTCATCCTTCTTTTCGGGGATATCAGCGTCTACCTCTTCAACGACTTCTCGCGTCAATACCCCGGGCGCCTCCTCAATATCGGCATATGCGAGAACACGCTCATAAGCATGGCCGCGGGGATGAGCGCCGCCGGATATCACCCCGTGGTCCACACGATTGCCCCTTTTGTCACGGAGCGCAGCTACGAGCAGGTCAAACTCGATCTGTGCTATAACCGCTTCGGCTGCACCATCGTTACCTGCGGAGGTTCCTTCGACTACGCCTGGGACGGGGCGACCCATCATTGCTACACGGACCTTGAACTTATGAGGATGCTTCCCGGCATGGAGGTTATCCAGCCCGGCTCGAAGAAGGAATTCGACATCCTTTTTTCGGCCTGCTACAACAACGGCAACCCGACATACATGAGAATAGCGGCGGATGAACACGGCCTCGACCTTCCCGTCGAATTCGGCCGCGGTGTCATCGTCAGGGAATCACCGGGGGCCGATGTCACCGTCGTCACGGCTGGTCCCATTCTCGGCAATGTCATGGCCGCCTGTTCGGATCTGCCCGTCAACGTCCTCTACTTCCACACCATCAAACCGATCGACACGACCCTCCTGATGCGATTCGCCCACACCAGGATCATCGTCGTCCACGATGCCTTCGGCCTCTTTGAGGCGGTTAACGCATCCTGTCCCGCTGCTGCGACATACCACGGATTGCCGGACGACTTCTGCTGCCACTACGGGACCCTTGCGGACATACGGGGCAAACTGGGACTTGATGCCGCGGGAATCAGGGAACGAGCGGGTGCCATGCTATGACGATGCAGACGATAGCAAAGGAAGATTTCAGCCGCATGTTCCGCATGGACCCGTCAGATTTGCCTGAACGGGTGGTCCGGCTAATCGGGGAATACGATCTTCACTATCGTCCCTCACAGATGAAGGACCTTGAGGAATATGTCCTCAACTTTCTCAAACTCGATGAAAACAGCAAACTGAGCAGATCCGGAGAGGAAAACCGCCTTGCCTTCGAGCACGGCTGGAGTGAAAATCTTGACAAAATAAGGCAATCCGATCCCGGCGATTACCAGTTGGCCCTGAAGCCCGGGTATTTCCGCGGAAACAGGTTCTTCCGTTACGACAATCAACTGGTGGTAACGGACAATCATCAGCTGGAATACGAACTTTTTGTCATTGCCCGTCTGTGCATCTTTCACGGATGGCTTGCCGGCGCCCGCGTCATCTGTGAGTTTGGCTGCGGAACGTGCGCTAATATGTTGCTCCTCTCGGAGGCGATGCCGGAGGCCACGCTCATCGGGCTCGATTGGGCGAAGGCCTCTCGCGACATAGCTTCGCACCTGAGACAAAGCCTGGCAAAGCCCATTTCGGGACACGTATTCAACATGCTTGATCCGGACCATACACTGGATATCCCGGAAGGCGCAGCGATGCTATCCATACACGCATTCGAGCAACTGGGAACCAGGTTTGACGCCATACTTGACTTCATCATGTCGAAACGGCCTTCGATCGTCGTGCAGTATGAACCGGTTCTCGAATTCTACGACAGCGAATCCGTGCTGGATGTGCTTGCCCTGCGCTACTGCAGGAAGAGAGGCTACCTGGAAGGCTATTATACGAAACTTCGCAGCCTGGAAGAAAAAGGGATCATCAAAATACTCGGGGCATGGCGCCCTTACCTGGGCGGTGTGCTCCACGAATCCTCCCTGATTATATGGAGGCCCGTATGACGGACCCCGGCACATTCTCCTCATTGCGAAGGTACACAGGGAACTAAGGAGCGATACGTGGAAATAAGGAAGACAGAACTCGATGGTGTCCTCTTGCTGGATCTTGAAGCCTTCGAAGATCACAGGGGCGAATACGTGGAAACCTACAACGAGAACAAATACCGGGCAGCGGGAATAGCCGTTCATTTTGTTCAGGACGACATCTCCGTTTCAAGCCGGCATGTACTCAGGGGAATTCATGGTGATCAAGAGACATGGAAGCTTGTCTCCTGCCTCCATGGCAAGTTTTATCTCGTGGTGGTGAACTGCGATACCAGCTCGGCCAGCTTCGGAAAATGGCAATCCTTCGTTCTTTCAGACAGGAACCGGTGCCAGGTGCTCATACCCCCCAGGCATGGAAACGGGCATCTCGTCCTCAGCGAAACAGCTATCTTTCATTACAAGCAATCCACAGACTACAATCCAGGCGGACAGTTCACATACAAATGGGATGATCCGGAGCTGAATATATGGTGGCCCGTGAAGGACCCCATACTGTCCAGGAGGGACGAAAACGGTCATTTTGTATGAAAGGAATGTGAGACTCTATGAAGCTATTTATCAAGGCGCTTAACAGCTGCGTTCAACGCAAGCAGAAGATCATGCAATACAGGGATTACTTCCTCAGGAACGGACATGATATAGTCGCCGATATGGACGACGCGGACCGGATCATCATCTGGACCTGCGCCTTCAGGGGAGACGTCAGAGACAACAGTCTGTCCGAGATCCGTCGTGTAAGCAGTCGTTATGAAGACAGGGTTTGTGTTGCCGGATGCCTGCCGGACATCGCACCCGATGAACTTGCAGCCGTTTTTCAGGGCAGCACCATCCCGTGGAAACAGGAATCGGCACTCATGGACAGGTGGTTCATGACGACTACCCCGCTGGCCCGGGTCCAGCCGGTCTTTGTCGAAGAACGGATTTGCGCAAATACCGCCGAATATCTCAGGGAACATCCCGAGTCGGATGTTACGTTCCCCGACGAGTTCATAAAAATTGTCGTCTCGGAGGGGTGTTTGTGGAATTGCTCCTACTGTTCGGAGCAATTGATGTTTCCCCCATACCGCAGTTTCCCGCTGGATGAGATATTCACCAGATGCAGGGAATTGGTCGAGAGGCAGCAAACCTTCGACGTCATGCTCCTGTCCGACAGCCTGGTGGACTATGGCACGGACATCGGCACACACCTGCCGGGCCTTATCAGACGTCTGGCCTCCATCCACTCGTGCATGGCCTTTGCCCTCAACAATTTCAACCCCATAGGTCTGTTAAAATTCCGGGACGATTTCCGGGGTTTCTTTTCGAAAGGGACCATCAAACACCTCAACATCCCCATCCAATCCGCTTCCGACAAGATATTGAAGGCAATGAACCGCCCTTATTCCCGCGCCGACCTTCAGAAAATCTTCGACTTTCTGTCGGACCAGGGTTTCACCTGGTACGATACGCATCTCATCGTCGGATTTCCCGGTGAGACTGAGGAGGATGTCGAAGAAACCCTCGAATTCGTGATGAGGAACAAAATCAGATACGTCCTCCTCAGTGAATACATGGAAGCGGGACGCGCCGCGTCAGCGAAGCTTCCCGGAAAAGTTCCTCATGCCCTGATTCAGCAGAGGCTGTCATCGATGGATGGCGTCCTCCAACAGTCCGGCATCATCACAAACAGTTCAAACAGCCCGAGGATCCAAAAACGTTTTGAAAAGATGAACCGGGATTCAGACACCGAAAGGAGACACAATGAAGAGCTCCGCTCCTAATACCGAAACAAAGGGCAACCAGAGACCCGAAGACGTTCAGTACACACAAAGGATGGAATCACTGCTGGCCTCCGCCGATTATTCCTATCAACACGTCCTGGAACAATGGCCGGTCTACGTTCGCAGAATGCACCTCCAGCGTTTTCTTGCCCACTATGAACTGTTTAAACATGTCATTGACAGGCCGGGGTGTATAGTCGAGATCGGGGTCTATCGCGGGGCAAGTTTTTTCACGTGGTCTAAATTGCTGGAAACATTCTGTCCCACCGACCGGACAAGAAAAGTATTCGGCTTCGATCATTTTCAAGGCCTTCAATCCTTCCGGGAGGAGGATGGGGCCTATTATGAAAAATACGGGAAGACACCCGGATCCTATCAGACGGTGGATATCAGGGAAGAGATATTCGATCTCGTCGACATCCATAACCAGGACAACCTCATCGCCGGCGTCGAACGCTGCCGGCTGATCGAAGGGGGCATACGGCAAACCATTCCAAAGTTCCTTGAGGAAAACCCGGGCCTGCGCATCGCGCTTCTCCACCTTGATGTCGATCTTTACGATCCGACCCTGTTCGCTCTCGAACAGCTGTATCCACTGGTTATTAAAGGAGGACTGGTCGTTCTCGATGAATACGGACTGATCCCCTGGCAGGGAGAGACAAAGGCGGTGGAGGACTATTTCCATGCCTGCGGCCTATCGATGCCCGATATCAGAAAGTTTTCCTTTTCGACACAGCCTCATGGGTATTTTCTTAAATGACGTAATGGAGGAACGATATGCTCGTTTTGGGTATCCATACGCTGACGCATGATACATGCGCGGCCCTGGTTGAAAACGGCCGGCTGATATTCGCCGTGGAGGAAGAGCGTCTGCGAGGCGTGAAGCACACGGAGGCCTTTCCGGAGCTGGCCATCCAGGCATGCCTCAGGTTCAGGAATATAACGATGAAGGACATCGATGCGGTGGCTGTATCCTATGACCCGGTAAAGATCATCAGGGACAAGATCTTCGGGCACCACAGCAGCTACCTGCCCGATTCGATGCCGCGCCTTAGCGCCGATCTTCTCTTTGCCAACCGGCTGGCCGGCTATGAACAGGAAATCAGGCAAACGATGAATTATGACGGGGACATATATTTCTGTCATCATCACACCGCCCATTTTGCCAGCTCATACCTGGTATCACGGTTCGATGAAAGCGCCCTCTTCTCCATTGACGGATGCGGTGATTTTGAAAGCGCAATGATAGGCTTCGGACAAAAGAACAGCGTATCCGTATTCGATGACTACTGTATCAGGTACCCGCAGTCGCTCGGTTTCCTGTACACAACCATGACGGGCCATCTCGGTTTTCTGCGCAACTGTGATGAAGGCAAGGTCATGGGGCTCGCTCCCTATGGCAATCCCGCAACCTTTGACTCCCTTTTTGAGGATATTGTCACCCTGAAGCCCGAGGGCAGGTTTGACATCAACATGGACTATTTCCTTTACCAGTACCGCAAAAACGTGGGTTTTTCAAAGAAACTCGAGGACGCCGCCGGCCCGCAACGCATACCGGGATCACAGATCACGCAGCGTCATCGCGACCTTGCGGCCGCCGTCCAATTGTGGACGGAAAAGGTAATGCTCCACGTCTGCAATTATCTCCACGACCGCACACAATGTCCCAACCTGTCCATGGCAGGCGGAGTATCGCTCAATTGTGTCGCCAACGGACGGATACTGGCGGAAACCCCGTTTAAACGCATCTTCATCCAACCCGCGGCAAACGATGCGGGCACCGCGATCGGGGCGGCCCTTTACTACTACTACAGCCGGGAAACTGGAGCGCCGCGGCATCCCATCGATCATGCGTACCTGGGCAATGCATATCGTGACGAAGAAATTGAGGCCATACTGAACGGGAAAGGCCTGCGCTACACCCTGCCCCGGAACCTTACGGAGCAATTAGCGGGTTTCATGAAAGACGGCAGGATCATCGGTTGGTTCTCCGGAAGAATGGAGATCGGACCGCGAGCACTCGGCAACCGCTCCATTCTGACCGCCCCCTTTCCCGCGGAAATGAAAGATATCCTTAACAGCAAGGTAAAACACAGGGAACCCTTCCGGCCTTTTGCGCCCATAGTGCGCCTCGACGAATGCGGAGACTATTTTGAATTCGACCACGAATCCCCGTATATGCTGCTCGCGTACCGCGTCCGGGACGAACGCGTACAGGATGTTCCTGCGATCACCCACGTCGACGGCACCGCCCGCGTCCAAACCGTCACCCGCGATCAGAATAACGAAATCTATGAGCTGATCTCCGAATTCAAACGCCAGACAGGAGTCGGCGTCATACTCAACACATCCTTCAACGTCATGGGGCAACCCATCGTGGAAACACCCGAAATTGCCATAGACTGCTTCATGGGAACCCAGATGGATTATCTCGTGTTCAACAACAGGTACCTTGTGGAGAAACAATGATGGGACTGACAGGAACAGGTTTTTCCACCCCTGACATGAAAAGGAGCAGACATGTATCAGTATGAGCAATACCGGGATATAAGGATAGCGTGGACGGACGACCTGGACGGCGGCGGCGGCAGTTTCGGCAGGTCATTTGTCCCTGTCACCCGCCATCTCTTTGGAAAGACGGGCCGTGTTTTTGAGTTTTGCGCCGGGCCCGGCTTCATCGGATTTTATCTTCTCGCCGAGGGCCTTTGTGACTCCGTCTGTTTTTCCGACATCAATCCGAAAGCGGTCGAAATGCTCGAACACACCATAAAGCTCAACGGCCTCGAGTCGCGGGTATCGGTCTATTTGTCCGACGGTTTGAGCGACATCCCGGATTCGGAAAAATGGGACCTGGTTGTCTCGAACCCACCCCACTTTTTTTCGGAGAGCCACGAAGACCACCTGAACGACTTGAGGCGCGTGGACTCGCAATGGCACGTACACGCGGAATTCTATGCAAACATCCGCCGTCACCTGAACATCGGCGCATCGATACTCTTTCAGGAGAATTACCTCGGCAGTTCGGAAAACACCTTTGCCGAAATGCTCGATCGGAACAACTTCGTCATCGTGAATTCAATCATGATAGATACCCAGCGGCATCGTGACAACAATAAGTTCTTCATGTGGATCAAGGAACGCGGCGATGGACTATGGTGGATGCTCGACGATACGAGGATACTTCCAGTCGCCGCAACCGACGTGGCCCGTAGAAACCGTATATCGCTGCCCCCCGGAAAATACCAGATCGCCTTTGCCAACGATACGGACCGGTTATCGGGCGTCTTCATGACAAAAGCCTGGGATGATAAAGGCGCGGGTCGCATGGAAGGCCCGGTTCAGATCAGGATCGCGGGCATCAAACCCGGTACCCGTGAAAAGAGCTCCTGTGTACTGCTCAATCCCGGCCTGTATTTCATCACGGACGACCGGATGACCGATTCCTTCGCGACACTGGACGTTCAGGAGAAATGAGGATGGAGGAAGCTCAAAGATGATAATCACCAGAACGCCTTTTCGAATCTCATTTTTTGGCGGCGGAACTGATTTCCCCACATGGTATGAGAACAATGGCGGGGGCGCCGTCTTATCGACGACGATCAACAAGTACTGTTACATCAGTTGCCGGTGCCTTCCCCCGTTCTTCGACTACAAATACAGGCTTAATTACTCCAAACAGGAGCAGGCCCGCGGTATCGATGACATTATCCATCCATCAATCAGGGAAACCTTGAGATTCATGGAAGTAAATTTCGGCCTTTCGATCAGTCACGACGGCGACCTCCCGGCCATGTCGGGACTTGCCTCCAGCTCTGCTTTCACCGTAGGTCTTCTCCATGCCCTTTACGCGCTAAAGGGAAAGATCGTTTCGAAGAAGAGGCTCGCCCTTGAGGCAATTCATATAGAACAGGAAATGATCAAGGAAAAGGTAGGCTCCCAGGACCAGGTTGCCGCGGCATTCGGAGGATTGAACAAGATCGAGTTCAGGAGCCAGCATAATATCGAGGTCATACCCGTGACCATCTCACGCGATGCCTTTGGGCATCTCCAGGAGCATTTTCTCCTGTTTTTTACGGGCGTGACACGCTCAGCCTCAAACATAGAGGAGGAGAAAATGGGTCACCTCGAAGAAAAAAGCACGGATTACAAGACACTTATGAGCATGGTCAACGATGCTTTCGGGGTTTTGAGCGGGGAAAGGGATTTGCTGGAATTTGGTAAACTCCTTCATGAAACCTGGAAGCTGAAGAAAAGTCTTTCACCGAGGGTGTCAAATCCTTACATCGATACCATATACGATACCGCAAAGAAAAACGGGGCCATCGGGGGCAAGATTCTTGGCGCCGGCGGCGGCGGATTTATGCTCTTCTTTGTGAGGCCGGAAAAAAGAAAAAAAGTCAGGGAGGCCCTTCATTTTCTCCTCCATGTGCCATTCCGGTTCGATACGCTGGGAAGCCAGATAGTCTATTACGCAGAGGAAGGACTCTGAGAACCATGAAGGCCATTATACTCGCCGGTGGGATGGGAACCAGGCTTAAGGGCGTCGTGGACGATCTTCCGAAGCCCATGGCACCCGTCGGAAGGAAGCCATTTATCGAATACATCATTACCGCGCTGGCGGCACAGGGGCTGCGGGAAATCATACTCTCCGTCGGTTATCGAAAAGATGTCATCCGGTCCCATTTCGAGGCCGGCTCCAGATGGGGAGTCAATATTGTTTATTCCGAAGAGGATACACCCCTGGGCACCGGTGGTTCCGTCCGCCAGGCACTCATGATGTCCGGAGAATCGCATAGCCTGGTCTTGAACGGTGACACCTTTAACCAGCTCGACTTCAAGGAAATGGAACGTCACCATATATCGAGAAACTGTCTGGCGACAATCGGCCTGATACACAAAGACGACGCCGGCCGGTATGGCACGGTAAGATTCAACGAGGGTTTTAACATTACCGAATTCAGAGAAAAGAGCCCTCATGAGTCCGGATACATCAATTGTGGAGCATACGTCATGGACAAGACTATTGTCGACCACATGCCTAGCGGTCGTTTTTCTCTGGAAAATGATCTTTTCCCCGGCTTGATCGCTCATGGTATGAGCGGCTTCATCTCCCATGGTTTCTTCATCGATATCGGCATACCGTCGACATATCGTTACATCAGCGACCACTACTATCTGTTGCATCATGACAAAAAGGGAAACGGCGAATACAAGGCCGGGGAAGAACGGGGCCTGTCATGATATTCACCGGCACAGGAGACTTTCAATGCAACAAATCAAGAACAGGGACATCCACGACAAGGGGGGCTGTCTTCAATGAATGAAATAGCGATCAATATAGTCTACGCCCACCTGAGGCCTGACTTCATCTCCTCGATGAAACGGGGAAATGTTCTTGTGACATACACGAACAGGCCCATGGTCGATTGCGACATATACTTCTATATGGATGCCTTCAGTTACTATGGCCGGCAAAAAGGCCTTGATGTTCTCTTTCTCACAGAACCTACGGTTGTCCTGCCAGGTCAGTACGATAAGGATATATGGGACCGCTTCGACCATGTTTTCACCTTCTATGACACCCTGGTCGATCGATTTGGTTTTGCAAAGAGCTATATTCCACGTCAGGGCTTTCACCCATGGTTTGGCCGGAGCGAGGATTTCATCATCACAGAAGACCTCAACGAACGAAAATCGAAGTACCCTCTGCGCGGACGAAGGCAGGCGATATGTATGATCAACGGAAACAAACGTTCATCTGCTCCCGGTGAACTCTATTCAAAAAGGATTGAGGCTGCCCTCTGGTTTTACTCACATTCCGGTATCCCCTTCGATGCCTACGGTCTTGTCCCCTACTTTCTACCCAATTACAGGGGGCAGGTCGAGAATAACAAAAAACTGTATACTCTTTCCCGCTACAAATATTCCCTCTGCTTCGAAAACACCGGCGATCCCGTTTTCGCTCGCGGCTATGTGGACAAGATTCTTGACTCGCTGGAATCACGGACATTACCGATATACCTCGGTTGCCCCAATATCGGGGAATATGTTCCAAAAGACTGTTTCATCGATTTCCGCGACTTCGCAGGCTACAGCGAACTCGATACGTACCTGGAAAACATGTCCGACAGGGAGTACATGCGCTATATCGACGCTATCGATAACTGGGTGACAAAAGGAGGGCTCAGGACATATTCATGGCAGCCTCTTTATGACGATCTGGTGAAATACTACGCGCAGCAAAAAAACATTGATTGCCAAACACTGTTCGGCTCCGTCTCAACCTGGCAAACAGTTCCCGCAAACCAAACCTGTCATTTCGTGGATTCTTCACCGCTGTGGACGTTCCAGGAACATGCAGCCGCCCCTTCACCCCTCATAGACTACCGGGAAAACCATGGCGGAATCACGTTGGAACCTGACAGCGAATATATAAGGCGGGCGGTGGAATTCTCAAAGAAAGGACAGTACCAGGAAGCGATAGGATCAATGGCGTGGCTCGGTTTTTACCGAAATGCCGATCTGCTGTGTTTCTACGCGCAGATCCTTCATATGCTCGGATACAGGGAAACCGAAGCGGTCTATCTTGCGCTTGCCCTCCAGCTGGACCCGAACCATCTGCCCACCCGTAGACAGATGGGCGCGACTTCCTTTGACAAAAAGGATTTTGAAAACGCAATATCCCGCTTCGAAACCACGCTAACCGGCCAAAAAGCAAAGACTGAAATGATCCCGGGATTGACATCGATAATCATCCCCGTATCCGATTTTAGCGATTCTGTGAGGCGATGCATCGAGTCAATCCGCGCCCACGTCGAGGAACCGCATGAAATAATCATGATCAGGAGTGGAACGGTGAAGGCGCCTTCCTGGATGGAAAAGCTGCTGTCCGACACCACCTGCCGGACAATTACGGCCGATATACAAGCCGCCGGCTATGCCCGGGGCTGCAACCAGGCGCTTGCCAGCGCGGCCGGCCAGTACGTCCTGATTCTCGACATGAATGCCGGCATGCTCAAGGGGACACTTACAAAGATGCTGGATTGCATAAACCGGTCACCGGAATACGGGATTGCCGTACCCGTGTCGAACTGCGCCATTGGAATACAGCAGATGCCCAGCGTTGGAAGAATGTCTTTTAAAGACTTCGAGGAATACGCGGTGACTTTTGGCAGGCGCAACAGCCATCGCCGCGTCATCACGTACGAAGCCGACTGCACCTGTGTGCTGATCAAGAGATCCTTAATTGACACAATCGGGTTCTTCAATGAAGACATCGAAACCCCCTATTTTGTCGTCAACGATTACCGCATGCGCGCCCTGGTCGAGGGACAACACACCGTCCTGGCTGGTGACAGCTGCATCTATCTGAACCATGAAGGTCCGCGGCAAAAGGGGTTCGATAAGGTGTTCCATGAACTCTGGGACAAGTTCGATCCCAATTCAGAAGCAGGAAGGAAGCTTTCGCCCCACGTCGCGATGAAGAATGCCCGCGATCACTATGGCAAAGGGCGTCTCAACGAAGCGGTTCAGGCCATCATGGAGGGCATAAAATACACGCCTGAGGACGGGGATCTTTATTACTGCCTTGCCGAAATCCTGCTGGACGCAAAGTTGTACGACCAGGCAATGGAAGCCCTGGAATCCCTGCCTGAGAATGAGAAGGATTCTCTCCGGGCCCTGGAGATGCTCGGGTACTGTAGCTTCTACCTGGGCCTCGCCGAGGAAGCCGGCAATTATGCCGACAGGGCGCTCTCGCTTTCCGGGGATTCCACAAGGGCCCTGGATCTTAAGGGATTGCTGGCAATGGCATCAGAAGACCGACAAAAGGCTGAAGCATTCTTCAGACAGGCAATAGCAACAGACCCCTGTTTTGCAAATGCTTATTTCAATTTGGGCGTGCTGAAATGGCACGGCAACGGCGGCACAGAAGCGCTGAACCTCATTGAGAAGGGCTTCATTCTTTCACCGGATACCACGGATTTCTCGGCAACATACCATTCCGCGGTTACCGCGCTCAGTGAGTTTTCCAGGGCGGAAAGATTGCTACTGGAGGCCCTCGGTCTTTTTCCCATGAACAAGAACCTTTCCTTTCTCTACATAGGCACCCTGCTCCAGCAGGAAAAATACCTGGAAGCGATGAAGCAAACAGAGAAATCTATGGTCGCGTTCGGGATAGACGACGGCATTCTGAAGGCCGCCCTCCAGATCAGGGACAAGGTCGGCCCGGGAAAATTGAACGAGCCGTACAGAAAAGGATCACTCTCCGTGTGCATGATCGTCAAGAACGAGGAAGAACAAATCGCAAAGTGTCTCATGAGCCTTAAGCCAATCGCCGATGAGATCATTGTAGTGGATACGGGATCGACGGACAAAACAAAGGAGATCTCGCAAGCCCTGGGAGCGCATGTGTACGACTTTCCCTGGACAAACGACTTTTCGGAGGCACGTAATTTCTCCATGTCAAAAGCAAAGGGACAATGGGTACTGATCCACGATGCGGACGAGGTCGTCTCTGCCTGTGATTATGAAAAATTGCGTCGCGTCCTGAATCAGAATCCCGCCCGGCCCGTTGCCTACTCGCTCATTACGAGAAATTACTCAACGGATTCCGTATATGAGGGTTGGACGGCAAATTCAGGTGAATATCCCGACGAAGAAGCGGGTACGGGATGGTTTCCCAGCCCCAAGGTAAGGCTCCTTACGAATGACGGGAGATTCCGATTCGAGAATCCCATCCATGAATTGCTCGAGCCGTCACTCAAAAGGGCAAATGTCGATATCAAGTCCGGCGACGTTGTTATTCATCACTACGGACAGGCCGACCCGGACAGGGGACAAGCCAAGGCCGAAATGTACTATCTCATCGGAAAGAAGAAGCTCGAAACCAACGGGAATCAGGAGGCGGCTCTTCGCGAGCTGGCGGTACAGGCAAGAGCGATAGGCAAGTACGACGAGTCTATCGAACTATGGAATAGATACCTTACGGTCAAACCCGATCACTATCTTCCCTATTTCAACATGTCAGGCTGCTATTTTGAAAAGGAGGACTTTGACAAAGCTTTTCAGGCCGCAAAAAAATCCTTTGAACTCAATTCGGGCTCAAAAGAGGCAGCCCAGTGTTATGCTGTGACCTCTCTGTTCTGCGGCAACGGGAGCGAGGCTGTAAAGTCCCTTGAAAACCTTTTGCAGACGCTACCCCTCTATCCTACCGGGAAAATGACCCTTGCCGCGGCGCACTGCATAACGGGGATGGAAGAGAAAGGTATTCAGGAGTTAACAGAACTGAAAGAGACGGCCTATGATTGCTCCGAGGTTCTTTATAACCTTTCAAAGAAATTTATTGCGGCCGGGAAGACCGGTTGTGCAATTGTCTTGCTGGAAAGTATGGAAAAAAGCGGTCATGTGCACCCTGATTCAGCGAGGCTCCTTCAGGAATCCTACGACATACAAGCCATCAGCTCGACTCGATAGGGACTATTCCGAAGACCCCCTCAGGCCCGCGGCCAGATTGAAGTTTATGTTGATTATAATGTCGAGCTTATCCGGTGACGGATCGTTCATGATCTCAACGATCCGTTTGTCGATGAAAACGCTCAAGTTCAGGATATCCCCCCTTAGCTCGGCGGGAAGAGGATTGTCTTCCCTGATCAGTTCATCCTGGAAGATCGTCCACACCCTCTGGTTGAATGTCAGGGCCTCGTCAAGTCTCTTAAAGTGGCCCTCTTCGTTCCAGTGTTCCTGGCATGATTTGAGCAAGCGGGCAGCCTTAGAAAGGATCGATGCCTCAAGCTCCCTTCCCGATAAGGTAGACTTTATCGTTTGTTTGTAGGCATTGATCCCTGCGGACATACCCCATTACCTCCCCTTCGTATTTTATGAGTTTCTTTGCCTGCTTTAAGGCCGGGTAATACTTGCCCTCAATTATGAGGCTGCTGATCTCGGCGAGCGTTTCTGCCGTCCTGGGAGCTGCTTCTACAAGGTCTTTGACAAGAGACCAGTAGATGTCGTGTTTTTCTACAGCATCTTTGCCGTCAACGTACATGAGCTGGATAATAAAATACACCCGCCTGGCGGGCGTATCAGCATCTTTTTCTCGAAGTATGTCCTTGTCGCGAAGGACCGGCACCTCATTTTCGATCACGAGATCGCACTTCGTGTCACCATTGGTTACAACAGCCCCTCCGACAATAAGCCGTTCATGGGGTTTCAATCTTATTTTCAGCGCCATGAGTTCTTCACCTTTTGTAGATGCTTTGCGTATCGCCAATCGGCAGAAAGGGCGGATAACTGATCTTTGTCAGGTCCGTCTTTGGGCCGCGAACGATCGTATCATTTTGCATGGTCATCGATTGCAGCGGTTTCTGAACTGCCGGTTTTTGATGAATACCGACGTCTCGTCCCATATTCCCTATTTTCTCTATTGACATGTTCGATCACCTCCCTGAGGATGGTGAAAGGGAGAGGGCCGTAATAGACCCTCTCCCTGTTACGCTAGCCGCTATTACCGGAAGAGTTGGAGAACCGACTGTGCTGCCTGTGCTGACAAGCTCAGAGCGGAAGTACTCAGTGACTGCCGCGTCTGCAGCATGAGCATGTTGGCGCCCTCTTCGTTGGTGTCGGCGAGTGTCAGCTTATCGGCACCGGTCTGGAGGGTGGCTGCAATACTCGTGATCCATTCATCCCTGGCATTGACGATGCTCAGGTTACTGGACAGTTTGGACGACTCAGTCCTCAATTTCGTGAGGGCGGATTCCAGCTGCGTTACCGATACATTAATGGTAGTTTCATCAACCCAGGTCGAGGAAGCCGTGGTTATTCCCAAACCGGTTGACGATCCGTCGAAAGATTCAACCGTAAGGGTGTGGCTGTTACCGAACCGAACGGTCATATCATAGGAACCGCCGGAAGCGCCTCCCAACAGATTCTTCCCTTTGTAGAATGCATCATCCTTCAATGTGTTGAGCTGGGCAAGCAAGGTCGTGTACTGTGCACGCTTCGCCACAAGTTCATCACTGTTTGCAGTAATATCAGATTCGACGGCGTTGGAGCTGGTTGTGGCAATATCGCTGGCTCCCATTGCCCCGCCTGCCTGACGACTGATGGTGAGGACGCCTGAGCCATTGTCCGCGATATTGAACGTGGTGGTCCCGGTTGTCGCAATACAACCTGCAAGGGATGTGGCGGTTTGTGCGGCAGTTCCACCAGAATAAAAACTGGTGGCATCCACAGACGTCGTCGATGTTACAGCGGTGTAGGTCACACCACCGAGAGTAACCGTGGCACCAACCGTTACGCCCGTTGAGAAGGTCAGGGTCTGGCTTGTGGTGGTTGCGCTAACTGCACTTTTCGCAGCTTCCGCTGTAGCTTTTGCCGAGTTGATCAGTGTTGTGATTCCCGTGATGGCTACGTCTGCGGCCTTGATCGTCTGGATCGATTCCGAAATACCGTCTTTGAATGCCAACAGGTCATTAGCGCGGGAGGTGTGATCCAGGGCCGTAAAAAAGTTGACCGGATTGTCAAGAGCGGAGTTAACTTTCTTTCCCGTTGACAACCTCTCCTGTGTTCTGTCGAGCAGTTTAACGCTTGACTGGAGGGACATCAGGTTCGCCCTCATACCACTGGTTAAAGAAATGTCTGACATAATTATTCTCCTTTTCTAGGATTTTTTCTCCCGGCGATCTCGCCGGGGTGCACCTTGCGTGTGCCCGCACCTCGCCTTCCCTTCACCTCCCCGGGGAGCACTGTTTTTATGTTCATGAAAGAGTTATCGAACGGTGAAAAGAAAACTTAAATCCTTCAGGAATTTACCGGAATAGGACCCGGGGCAGGGAAGACTGACGGGAGGGTAACAACGGGAAAAAAACGGTTGACCGTGAGAAGAAAACAAATCCTACTTTATCCAGCCTCTTTTGTAACCTTCCATTTCGAACCAGGGAAGACTGTTGCTCAGGCGGACATAATCCTTATAGCCTATCTTTCCGAATCCGTTTATCAGTGGAGTCAACAGGTCAAAGAAATGATCGAAGGGCAGGCTGGATGAAAAATTGGACCGGTACTCCTGCAACAGTTCAATGGCGCAGTCGTTGAGCATGTAAAGCTCATAGAGCATTGCCATTTTCAATATGTTCGCCTGAGTCCATTCGAAGGAGCCGAGGCCATTGTCGCGCTCGAAGACAGGGTCGCGCAGATAGACGGCGTCCCCCGTCCCGATCTGGCCGTATCTCTGGGGGAAATCTATCCTGAAGCCGTTCATTTCATAGGACAGATAGCCCCGCGGCAAGGCCTTCCGGGGATATCGGGCAATATCGATATCAAAAAGGTGCAACCCCTGCCCTCGCAATAATGCGTCTATGCCGGACAGATTGTCGGGGTTGCGGGTAGGGCCGATATTCAGCTCCGTCTCGACGCCCAAAACCTGTGAAAGACAGGCTTTCGCGCCGTTCAGTACGGCCAGTTCCGCCCCTTCCACGTCGACTTTTATGAAATCAACACAACCAATACCATGGTCTCTAACAAAACTGTCGATATCGATCGTCTCGATCTCGGCTTCCGTCACAACCTCCAGGTTATTGCGAACGGTCGCCAGGAAACGGCGGATATACTCCTCATTTCCCTTGATAAAGCCGGAGCTGGGTGGAAATTTAGCAACATAGAATGTCTTTCTCTGTCTGGAATCATAGACCGCATAGGGATAGAAAGTGACGTCAAGAGACTTTTGTCTAAACTCATCATTGAGCCTTGTACATTCCTGTTCGTCAAAATCAAACCCGACGAATCTTACGCATCGCAACAGGTTCTGCCACAGTGCCTGTGGACCCCCACGCGCCCCGACATCGATCAGGCATACGGGCTTTTCCGCCAGGAGATTGTTATTGCAGACGAACAACGAAAACAACGGATTGGGATTCCTGTTACCTATCATGATTCCTCATCGCCTTCGCTCCGATTGGCTGGTTTTTGTATTCTATATCACAATGATCACAAGAAGAAAAGACAGTTCGCGTTACGTTACTCGCCTTCAAAGCCGGGAAATAGCCGAAGATCATGCCGACGGCCGCATCAACTCCGGAGAAAGATAGAATCCGCCAACCCCGGCACAAGCCTCATCCACGCGGCGTACTCGGTAGGGTACAAGTTCGAACCCGGGTAAGAGACAAAAGAAAACTACCTGTCTCACGCCCGCTTTGCCCTTTGGGCTCGCTGGAGGCAGAGAAGAGAGGCTGGGGAGGAAGACTAAAAGCTTTCCCGGGAATTTGA
>DNYO01000309.1 GCA_003506795.1 Deltaproteobacteria bacterium | reverse complement strand
TTTCGCGATGTCGACGGCAATACTCACCGCCTGGTCGGAATATTCGGAAAAATCTGTTGGGACAAGAATACGTTTTGGCGAGAACACACGAACCTCCTTTGTAATTTTTTAAGACACTTATCCACCGGGACTTCGCCGAACTATTTTGCAGTAAGTTTCCGTCAGCGGTAGATGCTCCTGAGCGGACTCGCCGAAAATGATGCCGGAAGCGGTATGGGGATCGCTCGCACGAGATCGTTCTTTACAAGCGGCAGATATACTCTCACATCCGTGCCGGCATCGACGTCACTTTCGACGCTTATCCTGCCGTTAAGGGACTCGACTGTACGAAGCGCCAGGGTGCAGCCAAGCCCGCGGCTGCCCTCCTTGGTTGTAAAGAAGGGCTCGAAGATCCTCTCTCGTATGCTTTGGTCCATTCCGGCTCCGGTATCGCAGATTGAAACGAGCGCGCAGCCGCTGGAGGCGTAAGCGATGGAGCAGCCCATGATATCATCGGCAAACCGGATACGCCTGGTGCTTAGTGTCAACCTGCCGCCCGGCGAGAGCGCGTCCCCCGCATTCCCTACAAGATTCATCAGGGCCCCTGTGAGCTTCAAGGCATCAGTCATGACCCTTAGTTCACAATCGGCAAGATCGATCTTAATTTCGATACCGTCGGGTACAACCCCCGGCAGAAGGTCCTGCAGCTCTTCCACTATCCCGTTGAGGTCGTGTTCTTTCAGTTTCATCCTGGAATCAAAGCTATACGCCGGTAATCTCCCTTGTTCCGACATATTCATCGTAGAAATCTGCATCTCTATCCTCCTTGCTTATTCTTTTCCTGATCAACGATCCTGTTTCGAGGATATGTATCGGGGTTCGCACCTCGACCTTGATGCCCCCGGTACAAGATCATTGCTCCTTCATCATCGTTTTTGCCGTACTTGCCATTAACATCGGTACGGACAGGCTTATCAAGAAACGTGCCACGATGTCCTGCCGGGACGATAGCCTCTATTCTTATGTAATATCAGGTAGTAACGATTATCGCATCGAATCCTGCGCCGTCGCGTTTGTCTTGTCCGCCAAGACAGCGGTTCACCGGGCAAGACACTGTCTCGTTTAGCAAGACACTCGGTTTCGCAATCAGAGGTTTTGTCTGGAGAGGTTGTATTTTTTCAGAAGTGCATAGAGACGAGGTCGCGATAACCCTGAAACCTTGCAGATTTCCTTCAGTTTGCCATCGGACGCCTTTATCAGACGCTTAAGGTATTGTCTCTCGGCATTGGCGATAACCTCCTCCCGGTAGGTTTTAAGCGCGGGGATGGAGTCAATTGTCGATGGATGAAGTTCATGGACGGTTTCGGAGCCGCTGTCCATGTCCAACTCTGATTTTTTGAGTTTGATGCGAATGTCTGTGGGAAGATGCTTAGGGTACAACGTCGGTTGATGGAATGCTTCCGAGATGGATTTTTCGAGGGTGCTGATAAACTCACGCACGTTGCCGGGCCAATCGTGGGCCTGGAGCGCAGCGAGAAATTCCGGCGAAAAGCCCTTGTTGCCAATCCCATACTGCTCACACAGGCGGGCGATGTAATGGATAAGCAATTCCCGGATATCTTCGGGATGCTCGCGCAGCGCAGGCAGATCAATCTGCAAGGTCCGTATCCGAAAAAGGAGATCTTCCCGGAATTGCCCCTCTTCAACCATTTTGTCCAGGTTTCTGTTCGTGGCGGAGATCAGTCTGAAATCGCTCGTGATCTCTTTATCCGAACCGATGGGTCGAAAGCTGCGCATCTGCAGGACCCTCAGAAAACTCCTCTGGATCGAAAGCGGAAGTTCGCCTATTTCATCAAGGAACAGTGTACCGCCATGGGCCTGTTTTACCAGGCCGTCCCTTGCTTTGTCGGCACCGGTAAAGGAACCTTTTTCGTGTCCGAAAAGGGTGCTTTCGACGAGGTTCTGCGGCAGCGACGCACAATCCACGACCACAAAACTCTTATTGGCACGGGGACCGTTGTTGTGGATGGATAAAGCGAAAAGCTCTTTGCCGGTGCCGGTTTCACCGGTTATCAGCACGTTCGCCTCGCCATGGGCCGCCTTTGCGACAAGGTTCAGGCATGCTCCGATCACCGGGCTTCTCCCGATGATACCCTCGGTTCTTAAGGCCGCGGGAGGTGTTTGATGCCCCTTCTCTTTCCTGTACTGCAAGGCCCTTAGCAAGGCAAGCTGCATCTCCTTGATCGATGAAGGTTTTTTGATGTAATCCCAAACACCGTTCTTGAGTGCAAGCTCGGCCGCACCTGAATCGTCAAACCCGGTGATAATGATTATCTCAGGAGATGACGGGGCTGCCTTGATCCCCTGCAGAATATCAAGACCGCTGCCGTCCGGCAGGTGGATATCCAGAAAAACAACTTCATAAGAGCCTTCGGCGGCCTTTTCCAGGCCCCCCTTGATGGTTGCCGTCGTCACAACATCATGGCCGGCCCGCTCAACCATGTCGGAGAGCATCTCGGAAAAATTCTCATCGTCGTCAATAATCAGAATACGGGCCATTACCGCGTCCTTTGATCCCTCACCAGGTGCTCCGCCACGACTATCGGCATACCGTTGCCCGACTGTACCTCCCCTTTAGCTTTTTCCTGGAATCGAATGGAGGGCCGGTGTCTTTCCTTTGTCCGGCCTCAGAGAATGTTGTTATCGTTTTCGTTCCCCCGGTAACCCGTGAGCCCATGTATAGCGAGAAATCTACGCCTCTGGCCACCTTTCCCGCATTGATAAACGATATCAAAAGCAATTTTACTTTGTCAACATCATTTGCCCTGAAACATCACCAGGCACGGTATTTTCGGGGAAAGGCCTGCGGGGACCGAAGAGACAAAAAGGGGTGTGACAACGGCTAATTACGGGATTGCGAGTACCTTCGCACCGCGTATTTTTCGCTCTTTCAACTCGATAAGGGCTCTGTTCGCCTCAGGCAGAGCAAACACCTCCACCTCGGGGCGAATGGGGATCGTGGCCGCCAGATCGAGGAATTCCCTGACGTCCCTTGCTGAAACGTTGGCAACGCTCTTTATCTCTCTTTCCAGCCAGAGATGCTCGGGATAAGAGAGGTTCAGAAGCTCCTCCTTATCAATCTCCTCTTTCCGGATGGCGTTGATAACGAGGCGCCCTCCCCTTTCAAGATTCCTGAGTGCATGCACTATAGTACCCCAGACCGGAGTCGTATCGATGGCCCGATGCAGCTTCTCGGGGGGCGTGCCCGTCGTATCGCCGGCCCAAAAAGCTCCCAGTTCGCGGGCAAATTCCCTCTCCCCGGCACTGCGTGCAAAGACAAATATCTTCGATGAAGGGTATTTGTGGCGTACCATCTGGATCACGAGGTGCGCTGATGCCCCGAATCCGACAAGACCTATGTTCTCTCCGTCGTGCATCCCGGTCAGGCGAAGCGATCTATACCCTATGGTCCCCGCACAAAGCAGCGGTGCGGCTTCGAGGTCACTAAACGCCCCCGGGACCTCGAAAGCAAAGTCTTCCGGCACGGTCATGTACTCAGCATATCCCCCGTTGACGTCCCGGCCGGTTGCAACAAAGTTTTCACAGAGATTCTCGTCGCCCTCGCGGCAGAATTTGCATGTACCGCATGAGGAATAGATCCATGCAACCCCCACCCTGTCACCCTTTTTAAAGCGTTTCGCCCCCGAACCGCATTCCTCGACAAAACCTATCACCTGGTGTCCCGGGACCACAGGAAACCTGGGAGGCGGCGTTCTCCCCTCTATCTCGTCGAGTTCCGTATGACAGACCCCGCAGGCCGATACCCGCACCAGGATCTCCCTTGCACCGACAGGCGGCACCGGCATGTCCACGAACGCGAGAGGCTCCTTTTCAACCCTGAGATCGCACACCCTTTCAATTGCCATCGCCTTCACGGCAATCCTCCCGGGAACTGGATTGTAACTATTGCCCTTGCGTTTCTGTTTACCTTACGGCGAGGAGTTCGATATCGCATACGATCACGGCGTTGGGACCGATCATCGGGCCTGCGCCGGCATCTCCATAGGCAAGTTCCGAAGGGATATAAAGGCGCCATATGGAACCGACAGGCATTTTCGTCAGGGCCTCGGTCCACCCTTTAATGGTCTTGTTTACCGCGATTTCGGCGGGCTTATTGTTCCAGTAAGAACTTTCAAACTCCGTTCCATCCACCATCCGCGCCTTATAGTGCAGGGTTACCAGGTCGTTCATCTTCGGGATCGCACCTTTGCCCTCTCTGAGCACCACGTACTGGAGACCGCTGGAAAGGCTGACGACGCTCTTGCGCTGTCTGTTTTCTTTGAGGAATGCCTCTCCCTCCCGCCTGTTCTTGTCGCCCAACTTCTTTACAATCTCCCGTTCATAATCGTCCAGCGCGGTCTTTATCTCCTGATCCGTCATGTTGGGCTGTCCCCGAACCGTGTCCCGAATGCCCCGGACAACCATGTCGGGATCGACATCTATTCCGAGGTTCTTCATGTTGCGGCCGATGCTGACCCCAAGTGCATAACCGGTCTTTTCCCTGGACAGCGCCGGCGAGCCCTTACCCTGTGCGAAGACGGGCTCAGTAATAACAACGGTCATCATCAAAAACAGGCCGACGACCACCCAAAGACAGGATTTTCTTACGGAAAAAGAATTCACGTGCGCCTCCTTTCCGCTCATTCGCCATTCACGGATTTTTCATTGTTTCATATGTTATTCCATGGCCTTAGTATTGTCAAATTCATTATCCACGAGAACTATAGCTTTACATAACACTAAAGAAATTGTACATTACTGGAACAAAAAATTTTTTAACACTTCAGGAGATCGGACGATGTCAGACGAACAGATCAACAACCAGGAAAATATTGAGGAAAGGAGTACGGCAGAAAGCGGACACGAAGAAGATTTTGCACAGCTTTTCGAACAGAGTACGCAGTCGGTTAAGCGACTTGAACCGGGGCAAAGAGTGACGACCAGGGTTGCCGGGATCTCGGGCGACTTTGTCTATATCGATCTTGGCGGCAAGAGTGAGGGAGTGATAGACAGAAAAGAATTCCTCAACGAGGAAGGTGCCATTACCATTCAGGATGGCGATGAGCTCGAAGCCTACTTCGTAACCGTGGAAAACGGCGCGAGAAAATTCACCACTCTTATCCACAGTTTTCCGAGTATCACGTTGCAGAGTATCAAGAATGCCTTCGATGCGGACATACCCGTTACCGGCAAGGTCGCGTCGGAACTGAAGGGCGGCTACGAAATCCGTGTGGGCAAGGTACGGTGCTTCTGCCCTTACTCGCAGATGGATCTCAAGGGCAGCAGGGATGCCGGAACATATATCGGTGAGACATTTCCTTTCAAGGTTCTTGAATATAAGGAAAGAGGGCGCAATATCATTCTTTCTCGCCGTGCCCTCCTGGAAAAGGAACTCGAAAAGGAAAAGGAAAAGCTGAAAGAGACTCTTGCGGTCGGTATGGAGGTCACCGGAAAGATCAGGTCAATTCAGAGATTCGGCGTGTTCGTCAACATCGGCGGGATCGATGGTCTTATACCGCTCAGCGAGCTATCGTGGATCAAGGGATCAAAAGCAAGCGAATTGGTAAACATCGGAGATCAGGTAACAACGCGAATATTGGAAATCGACTGGACCAGGGATCGCATCACATTGAGCCTGAAGGCCGTCCTGCCCGATCCATTTCTGTCCGTTCCCGAGAAATATCCTGTGGATTCCACGGTCCAGGGAGTCGTCGTCCGTCTTGAAAACTTCGGAGCTTTTGTAAACCTCGAACCCGGAATCGATGGTCTTATCCCCATTTCCAAACTGGGGGCCGGCAGGAGAATCAATCACCCCAAAGAAATCCTCGAACCGGGCCAACAGGTTGAGGCCAGGGTTGTCGATATCAGTGTTGAAAAGAGGCGGCTCACTCTTTCCATGGAGCGCAAGATCGTGGTGCAGGAGGTAGACCTTCCCCCAATCGGCACGCTGCTGGAAACAAAGGTGGAGCGCGTTATTTCGTCGGGGATCATCGTGAGGATCAAAGAAGGTCTGACAGGGTTCATCCCCAACGTTGAAATGGGAACCCTCAAGGGCACCAACCACAGCAAGATGTTCCCGGCAGGATCCACCATGCAGGCGGTAGTTGTCGCCACCGACCCGTCTCGGGGCCGCGTCAGTTTGAGCAGAACCAAAGTCGATGAAAAGCTGGAACTCGACAGCTACACGCAATACAGGGACAAGGTAAAGGAAGAAGAGCGGTCCGACGAGAAACTCGGCAGTCTCGGTGAACTTCTCCGCAATAAGCTGGGACTCTAACGACGGTCCCGTTCGCCGGGCAGGGAAATCGGGAGGATCGATGAACGGTTTTCTCAGAAATGAACGGGGCGGCGCAGCGCGATGGATCATCATTCTGATAATCATCGCCGCAGGTATATACGGCTATCAGTACCTTAAGAAGACTCCGCGCTACGCTTTGATCCAGTTCAAGAAGGCCATCCTCTTCAGCAATTCCGAAACGGCGCAGAAATTTATGGACTTCGACAGCGTAGTCCGGGGATTGCCCGAGAGTGTTACCCATGGCCAGCCCGATGAAGTGGTGAAGAAACGCCTCATATACGAGCTCGATGCGCCCGGCGAAAAGAGTTTTTTTTCGTCTGTCAAGGGCTGGTCTGTCATCACAGTGCCCGTCACCGTTTCGCGGGACCAGTTGACAGCAACGGTCCAACCTATCGTAGGCACCTCGGTGACACTGGAAAAGACACCCGAAGAGTATTGGGTCATTACCGCACTCCAGCTGGAATAACTAAAAGCCGGTCATTATATGGAAAAAACTGAACAGACGAGGAAGCGTGGCCGACTGGTCGCCATCATAATCTGTTGCGCTATCGTCATCTTCGCTATCTCCGCTTTTATTTACGCCCGGACAACGCCCTATTACAGCCTCTATATGCTAAAGAAGGCCATAATCAGTCGCGACGCGCCGGGAGTCCTCAAATACCTCGATACCGACAGCATCCTCGACAACATGGCGAAGGACGTATTCTCCCGGATGGACAAAAAGCAACCGGCCCGAAACAAGTTCGAGGAACACATGCGCGGCGCAGGAAAAGATCTCGCTACACAGCTTATCCCTCAACTCAAGGGCCAGATGGGCGAAGCAATAACAAACCTGCTCCTCTCGTACAACGATGAAGAACTCTTCGGCAACCTCCGCAAGGCGACGGTTTTCGCCCTCTCTGTGACCACAGAAGGCAACGAGGCACAGGTACGCCAGCGCGGCAAGGATAGGGTAAGCTTCACCATGGCAAAAGCCCCCCAGGGCCACTGGAGAATCACCTCCTTCAACCCCGAAGAACTGAAACTACTGGGAAAGTAGATACGTTCCAAAGTTCAAGAACCTGTTCATAAAACTCTCTGCCCCCATTCAGCCCAGGCATAATCGAACAAGAACGGTCAAAACAGTCTCTATAATTCCGGAATTCACGGACGACTTGCAACGATCGACATTTTTCCAGAAAAAAATGACCTCCCAAAAGGAAGGTCATTGATCCTCAAACTTCTCTATTAACTTAAGCCTCGCTGGCCGGTCGATTTTTGTCGGATAACGAGGCGACAAGATGGTGCAAACCGGAGGCGTACCCACGGTACGCTGAGGATTTGCGCCACCGCAGGCAACGAAGTGAGCCGGCAAAAGGCGACCGGCCCTATTCTTATTCGTCGCTGGGAAGCTCTTTTAACTGCTTCAGCGAAAACACCGGACCGTCTTTGCAGATATACTTGTGGCCCAGGTTGCACCGGCCGCATAGGCCAATACCGCATTTCATCCTTGCTTCCAGTGTGGTGATAATGTTCTCTTCGGGAAACTTGAGCTCTGCGAGGCCCTGCAGAACAAACTTGATCATGATGGGAGGCCCGCATGTAATAGCGATGGTGTTATCGCTCTTGGGCGCCTCTTCCTTCAATACCGTGGGAACAAAGCCCGTTCGCTTCTCCCATCCGGGGAATTCATTATCTACGGTGAGGATGAGGTTCACATCAGATCGTTCTTCCCATTCCTTTAAGTCGTCCTTGTAACACAGATCAGGGGGCGTCCTCGATCCATAGATAATGGTGATATCTTTATAATCCGCTCTGTTATCAAGCATGTAGAGGATAAGGGTCCGCAGCGGGGCAAGTCCGATACCGCCGCCGACAAAGAGGATATTCTTTCCTTTCATGTCCTGGTAGGGAAACCAGTTCCCGAGCGGTGCCCGTACGCCGATAACATCTCCTTCATAGATCCCATGAAGAGCGGTGGTAACCTCTCCGGCCTTCATGACACTGAACTGGAGGTAGTCCATCCGGGTGGGCGGAGAATTAATAACGAAGGTGGATTCGCCGACACCGAAAACGGAGAGTTGCCCGACCTGACCCGGCTCAAACTTAAAATTCTTCATCTTCTCCGGGTCGTTGAACACGACCTGAAAGGACTTTATATTCGGTGTCTCATCGATTACCTTCATGACTGTCGCTAATTCAGGAAGGTATGGATTCTCGTTCCCTGTCATCACGCGCTCCTAATTCTTTGCGTCTTTTTTATCAGCGGCCCACTGTTTGGGATCCGCTTTTGGGTCTTTCAAATACCCGACGATCTCACTGATATCCACCGACACCGGGCAGTACCTGATGCATCTTCCGCAACCGGTGCAGGCTATGGCCCCGTCATACTTTTCGGGGTAGTAGGAGAATTTGTGCCCAACACGGTTCCTGAACCTCTTATACTTGGCCGGTCTGGGGTTGTGACCGCTTGTCTCCAGAGTAAAATGCTGGAACATGCATGAGTCCCATGACCTGATGCGCTCGCCTGTTGTGATCGCCTGCTCGTCAGTGATGTTAAAGCAGTAGCACGTCGGGCACAGGAATGTACAGGCACCACAGCTTACGCACTTCTCAACCACCCGCCCCCAGAAATCACCGCTGTCGAACAGTTCCGGTGATATCCTTGCATCGGCCGGGAAAGGATTTCTCACGGCGCCTGTGGCTTTTTCATTGGCCTGCTTTGCCTTTGCCTCGTAAGAGGAACCGTCCTGGATAATTGGCAGAGACATAACTGCCTTGCCTTTCTCTGTGACCGCTTCCAGGTAATATCCGCCGTCCACTTCCGTCATCACTACGTCCGACCCTTCCCTGGAAGCCGGGCCGCCGCCTACACCTACGCAAAAGCAGCCGGCATACGGGCCGTTACAACACTTTGTGACGATCGTCGTGTTCTCGCGGCGTTTCTTGTAGTACGGGTCGGCCGTGTCGGTATTCACGAACACTCTGTCGATGACCGTAAAACCCTTCGCATCGCAGGGGCGCCCGCCGAAGACAACCGCCTTCGGGAAGTCGGTGTTTGCCTTGAGCTCCACGTCCATCTTTTGTGGTGTGGCAGCATCCTTCTTGAACTCGAAGGAAAGCAGCGTTTCGCACTGTGGATAGATGGCCCCTTTGGGCGGCGTGTTCGCCGGCCTGTCCAGGGAGATCTCCTTGTCAGGTGTATACTGACGGAAGGTGATCGTGTCCCCTTCAAGGCACGGAGCGTAGACGGCTGCGTCTTTACCGAGGGCCTCGACGAATTCCTTTATCTTCTCTTTCGGAAGGTATCCTTTGTCCGCCATTAGAGTTTATGCTCCTTGATTTTCGCTTCGTCAACGTTAAACGTGTACATGGGTGGCTTGTCCTCGGGGTTGACTCCCGGGGTATAATCGAAGAGATCTTTCATCTCTTTGTTTATCTTCTTTTTCAACTTCGCCACGGGAATTTCCATGGGGCATACCCGCTCGCACTCACCGCATTCCACGCACCGCCCTGCAAGATGGAGGGCGTGGATCATGTGAAACATCACTTTCTCATCGAGGCTGTTCCTCTGGGTGATCCAATGCGGGTCACGCGTCTCGGCGATGCAGCTGTCCTGGCATACACACATCGGGCATGCGTTCCGGCATGCATAGCAGCGGATGCACTTATCGAACTGGCTCGCAAAATATGCCTTGCGCTCCTCCAGCGTCTTCCCTTCAAGCTCTACCACATCAGCATAAACGCTTTCGGGCGGCTTATCCGACTTGATCGCATCTCCCGTAAGCTGGTCATAGACGATGGGTGTCGGAAACTGGCACGAGGTACACTTCGTCGGACAGACGTCGGCTAATGCGAGTGTCTTCTCGCCAGATGGCGTCTTCACCTTGATAGCATCATCGGTGAAGGTTACCTCTTCCACCGGTTCGTTGCCGATAGCTTTCTGGACCTTCTTCTTGCTGACGGTGCCCTTGCAGGGGATGCCGATGATTACGACATTGTTCCTGTCAATCAGACCTTCCTGCATATACTGGACGATGGTCCTCGAGTCGCACCCTTTTACCGCAACAGCCACCTTCTTCTTCTGTGAGGGAAGGTAACTCGCAAGGTTCTGCGCGCACAGCGGGTTCCATACTACCTGATCGACCTGCTCAGGGGACGTTATAAAGATCGGCGTCACATTGAGCTTGTCATAACCCTCCTGCCAGCATATGACGGTCTCCACATCGGGTAAGACCTGCTTGATTATCTCTTTAAGCTTCTGAGTACTCAATCTGCCTTCTCCTTACTTTTGATGCATGGGGCCGAGGGCGTGAACCTGATTGGTAAAACCCGTCACGACCTGTTGCCATTTCTGGCCTTCCGAGGCTGAAACCCATGTATAGTGGAATCTCTTGTCGTCGATGCCCATGAACGGCAGAAGCCTTTTGAGCATTTCCAACCTGCGCCTTGCGTAGAAGTTGCCGTCCGTGTAGTGGCAATCCCTGGGGTGACAACCGGAGACAAGGACACCATCGGCACCCGTAAGAAGGGCGCGCACTACAAACATGGGGTCGACACGGCCCGAGCATGGGACCCTGATGATCCGAAGGTCCGTAGGCTGTTTAAACCGTCCAACACCCGCGGTATCGGCACCGCCGTAGGAACACCAGTTACAGAGAAAACCAACGATCCGCAGTTCTTTGGGTGCTACTTCTGACATATTGCATTAACCTCCGCTAAGAGCTGGTTGTCCGTGAAATGCTGCAGCTGAATCGCGCCGCAAGGACAGGTGGACGTGCAGACACCGCATCCTGCGCAGACCGTTTCAATGACCTTGGCCACTTTTTTACCGCTTCTTAAGGTGTCTTCCACAATGGCCTGGAACGGACAGGTCTTCAGGCATTTGAGACAGCCCACACAGTTATTCGTATTGACCTGGGCAATCGCCGGGTCTGATTCGAGCATGTCCTTTGAAAAGAGCGACAAAACCTTTGCGGCTGCGGCGGACCCCTGTCCGACCGATGCCGGGATGTCCTTCGGGCCCTGGCAAGCGCCGGCGAGATATACGCCGGAGGTGTTTGTCTCGACAGGCCGCAGTTTCGGGTGGGACTCTACGTAGAAACCGAAGGTGTCATAAGAGATGTGCAGCTTTTCGGCCATCTGGCCGGCACCCGGCGCCGACACGACCGCAGTCGCGAGGACGACGAGATCTGCTTCTATCTCTACCTGAGTGCCAAGGAGCGTATCGGCTCCCTTGACCACCATCTTCTTGCCCTTCGGATAGATACGCGATACCCTGCCGCGGATATACTTGGCCCCGTATTCTTCCTGGGCGCGGCGGGTAAATTCATCGTAACCTTTTCCCGGAGATCTGATATCCATGTAGAAGACATACGACTGCGAATCCGGGATATGATCTTTTGTGAGGATCGCCTGTTTGGCGATGTACATACAGCAGAAATTTGAGCAGTACGGAACGCCGCAGGACTTGTCCCGTGAGCCGGCACAGGAAACAAAGACGATCGTCTTCGGTTCTTCGTGGTCTGAAGGCCTGATGATATGGCCCGATGTGGGACCGGAGGCGTTCAGGAACCGCTCGTACTGGATACCGCTGATGACGTCGGGATATCTTCCGCCGCCGTATTCGGTGAGCTTTTCCATATCCATGAGTCCATACCCTGTGGCCGTAATGATGGCACCGACCTCTTCAGTGATGAACTCTTCCTGCATCTCGTAGTTGATGGCACCTGTGGGGCAGACCTTCGCGCAGACTCCGCATTTGCCCTTGACGAACTGCCTGCAGTAATTGGGGTCTATGGTTGCCTTTTTGGGGATCGCCTGCGGGAAGGGGATATTGATGGCCCGTGTAGGCGCCGCGCCAAAATTGAAATGATCGTAGGCGTTCTTGGTCGGACACTTTTCCATGCAGAGGCCGCAACCGGTGCATTTCGTCCAGTCTACGTACGTCGGTTTCTTCCTGATCTTTACCTGGTAATTGCCGACATAGCCCTTGATCTCAGCTATCTCGCTGTATGCGTGAAGTTTGATGAGGTCGTGCTGTGCAACGTCGACCATCTTGGGCCCGAGGATACATATGGAGCAGTCGACCGTGGGGAAGGTCTTGTCAAGGCGCGCCATCATGCCGCCGATGGACGGGCTTTTCTCGACCATGACGACCTCAAGGCCACCGTCGGCGCAGTCAATTGCCGCCTGCATGCCGGCCACGCCGCCGCCGATGACAAGTACCCGCTTGTTGATCTTGAATGACGATGAAAAGAGAGGTTTGTTCTTCATGACTTTCGCCACGGCCATCCTCACTTCTTCTATCGCCTTCGTCGTGTTGAGCTCTTTGTCGAGTCCGATCCAGGACACATGTTCACGAATGTTGGCCTGCTCGAAGAAATAGCGGTTGAGTCCCGCCTTCATTACCGTTCTTCGGAAGGTATTCTCATGCATACGGGGTGAACATGCCGCAACGACGACCCTGTCGAGCTTGTCCCGCTCGATGGCGTCCGTGATCTCCTTCTGTCCCGGCTCAGAACAGGTATACATATAGTCCGTCGCATAGGCGACGCCTGGCATCTTCCGGGCTTCCTCGGCCACTTTCGCGACGTCAACGGTTCCCGCGATGTTGCTTCCACAATGGCAGATAAATACACCAACCCGCATCGATCAGGTCTCCTTAATTATTTGTCTCTTCGGCAGCTGCTTCTTTCTTGGCCTTCTGAGGCTTCTTTGCGGCTGCTTCTTCTTCTTTTATCTTCGCGTACTCTTCCTTGGTGATCCGCCGAGTGATCTTATCGGCGCTGACGACCACCTTATCCATACCCAATTCCTTGGGTGAAAATCCATAGGCAAGACCCATGAGCTGGGTGAAATAAATGATGGGGATGTTATAATTCGAACCCATCGTTTTGTTCACCTGTTCCTGGCGCAGGTCAAGGTTCTGCTGGCACAGCGGGCAGGCAACGGCTATACAGTTCGCACCGGCATCCAGAGCCATCTCCAGAACCTTGGCCGAAAGCCT
>DNYO01000305.1:5441-5831 GCA_003506795.1 Deltaproteobacteria bacterium | reverse complement strand
CGGCCGCGCACGCGGTCGGTCTGCCCGAGGGGACGAAGAAGGTCGCCTTTCGCTACGGCAAGTACGGTGATGCCCGGTACATCGGCCACCTCGACACGATGAACATCCTTGTAAGGGCAATGAAGGCTTCGGGTATCAGGATAAGGACGCGGGGAAAGTATCACCCGCTGCCGAAGATAGCCTTGACGGACGCGCTTCCCGTAGGGGTGGAGAGTTTCTGCGAGTTTATTGAGATAGAAACGGACAACAGCATGACCGTGGATGCGCGAACGGTGCAAAAGATCAACGAAAGGCTGCCCTCGGGCATAAGAATATACGAATTTATGGAAGGTTCTCTGAAAGATATGGTAAAAGATTATCTGTTCATTTTGATTTCGGATGCACCGCCGG
>DNYO01000305.1:0-5406 GCA_003506795.1 Deltaproteobacteria bacterium | reverse complement strand
AGGATCATCAAGGTAGAATCGAGACGAATACATGGCATCTGAACTGGTTATAAATGTGACGTACAGCGAAACGAGGATCGCTTTCCTTGAGAATGGCGTTCTCGTGGAATTCTTTATCGAAAAGAAAAACGATCATAGCATGGTCGGCAGCATATACAAGGGCAAGGTTGTGAGGATTGTCCCCGGGATGGATGCCGCCTTCATTGACATCGGACTTGAGAAGTCGGCCTTCCTCTATGTTGGAGACATCATTCTCGACCGTATGATGTACGAGGAATTCGATGGCGCCGATTTTCATTTTGAGGCAGGCGAGAGGATCGAGGGCGTTCTTGAAGACGGCCAGGAACTGATCGTGCAGGTTTCCCGTGAGCCCATCGGACAGAAGGGAACGCGGGTAACGTCGAAGATTACGCTTCCCGGAAGACTCCTCGTTCTCATGCCCGGTACGGACCATATCGGTGTGTCCCGAAAGATCGAAGACGAAGAGGAACGCAAACGCCTTGCCACGGTGTTGAAAGATATATGCCCCAAGGGGTACGGGCTCATAAGCAGGACCGCTTCGGAAGGCAAGAGTTCGGAGGAGCTTGAGACGGACCTCATCTTCCTGAAGCGCATCTGGGAGAGCATCCAGGAGAAGGCAAAAGCAACGCGTGCGCCTGCGATACTTCATCAGGAGCTTGGCATTATCTTCAGGGTGGTCCGCGATCTTCATTCACACAACCTGAAGAAAGTGATCGTTGACGATCAGTTTGTCTACAGCCGGCTGGAGGAGTTCCTCAAAGAATACCTGCCGGAAGAAGGCTGCGAAGTAGTCTATTTCGACGAAAGGGACCCCATTTTCGAAGTCTACGGCATCGAGATGGAGGTAGCCAAGCTTCTGCAGAGGAAGATATGGCTGAAATCCGGGGGCTACATCGTCCTCGATTACACCGAGGCCCTCACGGTCATCGATGTCAATACAGGCCGGTATCTTGGTAAAAAAGATCTGGAAGACACCATCCTGAGGACGAATCTCGAAGCCGTCAAGGAGATTGCCTACCAGATACGCCTCAGGAATGTCGGCGGCATTATCATCGTCGATTTTATCGACATGGAGCGCAAAGAATCACGTGAGATTGTTTTCCAGTCGCTGATGGACACCCTTAAGAAGGACAGGATCAAGACCTTCGCTTATCCCATCAGCGAGTTGGGTCTCGTCCAGCTCACCAGGAAGCGGACCCGTCACAACGTCGTCAACCTCCTGACCGAGACATGCCCCAATTGTGAAGGCTCAGGATATATTAAATCCCGTTTTACCGTCTGCTATGAGGTGCTCAGAGAACTCAGGAGCGCATGCAGAAAGGGCGAGGGGAGAATATTCACCATCTATCTCTCTCCGGATGTGGCAAATCTTCTCTATGAAGAGGAGAAAAGTTCGCTGGAACAGATAGAGACGGCCTACGGGACAAAGGTGAACCTCGTCGCCAATCCCGATTTTGGGATTGAAAAGTTCCAGATAGAAGGAATAATGTAGGAACGATGAAGACCCTTCTTTCACCTGCCAAGGTCAATCTGTATCTTAAAGTCCTTTCCAGGCGGCCCGACGGCTATCATAATATCCGCAGCATTGTCGATCTTATTTCCCTCTGTGACCGAATCCATATTGAGGACATTGCGGGCGATGAGATTATTGTTGACGATGACAAGGGGATTCTTCCCCGGGGAGAAGGGAACACCGTATACCGGGCAATCCGGATGCTGAGCGAGGCCGCTTCGGTCCGCAAAGGCATTCACGTCTCCATCGAAAAACACATCCCCATCGGCAGCGGTCTCGGCGGACCGAGCAGCAACGCCGCCACGGTATTGAAAGAGCTTTGTACGCGCTGGGAGCTTGGTCTCAGCAGCGAAGAACTAAGTCGCATCGGCAGCCGGGTGGGCGCCGATGTCCCCCTGTTCCTCCATGGAAATCCCTGCATCATGGAAGGGACAGGTGGTGTAATCACACCAATCGAACTGCCCCTGATGTGGTATGTCGTTGTGTATCCGAATGTCAGCATATCGACGAAAGCGGTCTATGAAGGCTTAAAAATCGTGTTGACAAAGGAGCAAAACGATATTAAATTGAGGGGAAACTTCAGTAATCCGGATGTAATCGCGGGCATTTTGGAGAATGACCTCGAACGTGTCGCCATCTCGATGTGTCCTCAAATCGAAGGGATCAAGGATACGCTGAAAAAGACAAAAGCTCTCGGTTCGCTGATGAGTGGAAGCGGTTCGTCGGTGTTCGCCATCTTCGGAAATGAAGAAGATGCGAAGCAGGCATCATTGTTGTCGGCAATAAACAAGATAGGAACTGTTTTTATTGCGCATAGCGTGCAGGGAGGGTAAACTAATGGAGATTACCGATGTAAGGATATTCCCCGTTGATGAAAAGCGGGTGAAGGCGTATGCATCGATCGTCTTTGACGATTGTTTCATTGTCCGGGATCTCAAGGTAATACAGGGTGAGAGTAAATTCTTCGTAGCCATGCCGAGCAAGAAGATGAAAGACGGCTCATTCCGTGATACGGTCCATCCTTTGAATAACGTCACCCGGCAGATGATAGAGGAGAGCGTTCTCGGGGCCTACGAGCAGGAAATAAGCAGACCTCAAACATTGTGAAAACTTTGGGGTGTCGTCAAGCGGTAAGACACAGGCCTTTGGAGCCTGCATTCGGAGGTTCGAATCCTCCCGCCCCAGCAAACATATATAATCCTCAGGGGGTTTTGATTGGATAAACTCAGAATATTGACTGGCAACGCAAACCCGGAATTGGCCTACAAGATCAGCGAGTACCTGGGTATCAAGCTCGCGAAGGCCAAGGTAAATCAGTTCAGCGACGGCGAGATCCAGGTCTCGATTGACGAAAGCGTTCGCGGTATGGATACCTTCGTCGTGCAGTCCACCTGTCCGCCGGTAAATCACAACCTCATGGAACTGCTCGTCATGGTGGACGCCCTGAAGAGGGCCTCAGCGGGACGGATTACAGTGGTGATGCCTTACTACGGGTACGCGAGACAGGACCGTAAGGTTCTACCCCGCACATCTATTTCAGCGAGGCTCGTGGCAAACCTTATCACCGTTGCCGGAGCATCGAGGATACTGGCTATGGACCTTCATGCCGGCCAGATCCAAGGTTTTTTCGATATCCCTGTGGACCACCTGTACGCGCTCCCCGTTCAGTTTGACTACATCAAAAAGATCGAGGGGGATGTCGTTGTCGTTTCCCCTGATGCCGGTGGTGTGGAGCGTGCCCGCGAGCTGGGCAAAAGGATCAATGCCACCATCGCAATCATTGACAAAAGGCGTGAAAAGGCCAATGAATCGAAAGTTATGCATGTCATCGGAGACGTCAAGGGCAGAACGGCCATCCTCATCGATGATATGATCGATACGGGCGGGACCATCGTCCAGGCAGCGCAGGCGCTCGTGGACGGCGGCGCAAAGGTTGTCTATGCCTGCTGTACCCATGCGGTTCTTTCGGGAAAGGCCATCGAGAGGATAAACAATTCCGCGCTCAAAGAATTGATCGCTACAAATACCATTCCCCTTTCAGAAGAGGGCAGGGGATCGAAGAAGATAAAAGTTCTGGACGTATCGCCAATACTCGGAGAGGCCATAAAGAGAATACACAGCGATGCATCCGTAAGTTCGTTGTTCATATAGTTGGGAGGAACAATATGGAACAGGTTTTAATCAGGGCAGACAAAAGAGTTTTAACGGGAAAGAATGTAGCAAGAAAGATCAGAGGCGCAGGGAGCATTCCGGCGGTGCTTTACGGCGGCAACGTTGAGCCGGTTTCGATAACCATCTCGGCGAAGGATTGGGAGAAAATCACCCGGCGCATGAAGAGAAACGTCATTCTCGATATGGAGATCCATGGCGGCGAGGTCGTTGAAAGTCGGCCCGTCATGGTCAAAGAGATACAGCGGGACGGCCTTGGCACGCGGATCATGCACATCGATTTTTACAACGTTTCCATGGAAAAGACCGTGGAAGTCGAAGTGCCCATCCATCTGTCTGGCAAAGCCAAGGGCGAGGTCCTGGGTGGTATCATTGATGTCCACCTGAGGTCCATGAAGGTGGAGTGTCTTCCGGGTCAGATCCCCGAAGAGATCGTCATCGACATGTCGGAACTCGATATTGGCGATTCCGTCCATGTGAGCGACATATCGCTGCCGGGCGTAAAACTTGTGGAACACGGAGATGTCGCCATCCTCAGTGTCATACCTCCGGCGGTGGAAGAGAAGAAGGCCGGTGTCGAGGAAGCAGCCGAGGTTTTGGAGACAAAGGAGAAAGAGGAGTAAGGGCTCGTGCATCTGTTGTGCGGGCTTGGCAACAAAGGCTCCGATTATACCTTTACGCGGCATAATATCGGTTATCTTGTTATAGAGCGTTTTTCCGAACGCTTCAAGATACCCGTTACAAAGAAAGATTCGGGTTGCAGGATCGGGTTGAAAGAGGACCTGGTCCTTGCAAAACCCGACACGTACATGAATCTCTCCGGTGGCCCCGTGGCCAGGCTGGTTGGAAAATTCAAGGTTTCACCCGATCATGTAATCATCATACACGATGATCTCGACATGGATTTCGGCAAAATGCGGATCCGTCTCGGGGGCAGGGACGGCGGTCACAAGGGTGTCCGGTCGGTGATCGAAAACCTGGGAACGGCGGATTTCTATCGACTCAAGATAGGCATAGGGAGACATCCCGGCATACCGGCCGAGGAATATGTCCTGTCGCGATTCCCCGGGGAAGAGACAGAGGGGCTTGCGGAGATTATCGATGTCGCATGTGACGCCCTGAAGGTCTTTGTCTTTGAAGGCGGATCGAAGGCGATGAGCCTTTTCAACAGGCGCGGGCCGGAGTGAGCAGGTGCCATGAGTTTTTCCTGCGGTTTCATAGGACTTCCCAATTCAGGCAAATCGACCATTTTCAACGCACTCACCGCACTCGCGGTGCCCTGCCAGCCATATCCGTTCTGCACCATTGATCCCAACATTGGTATCGTAGCTGTCCCCGACAGGCGGCTTTTCAGTCTGGCGGCGCTTCTTAACCCTGAAAAAGTCACCCAGACCACGATCGAGTTTGTCGATATTGCAGGTCTCATCAAGGATGCCCACAAGGGAGAAGGTCTCGGCAACAGGTTTCTTTCCCACATCAGGAATGTCGATGCGACAGCCCACGTAATCCGGGCGTTCACCTCGGGTCAGGTGCCCCACGTGTACGCCGATATCGATCCCGCCAGAGACATGGATATCGTTGAGACGGAGATTATCATATCCGACCTTGAGATTGTCGAAGACCGGATAAGGAAGATCGACCGTCTTGCGAAGATCTCAAAGGACAAGGGCGAGACGGAAATGGAGCTTCTCCTGAGGGTAAGG
>DNYO01000310.1:6330-8904 GCA_003506795.1 Deltaproteobacteria bacterium | reverse complement strand
GACAGCCTCCCGGATCGCAGCGAATTCCGTTAGCTCCTGAAAATAGAAGTAAGACATGAAGACATTTTCCAGGGCAACCCTCACACCAAGTCTTCGCGCTTCCTCCGCGACAACCTTCAGGTCTTCCAGGAACCGGGCTTGAAGTTCTCTATCGTACCCCTTCAGTTTCCGGAAAAAAGAGTATCCCGGATGGACGACGACCGGGTCGGCCCCGATTTTCGCGGAAAGCTCCAGGGCGGCCAGTACCCTTTCCCTGGACACCTGTCGTATCTCATCGAGATAACTCCCCAGATTGATCTCGAGGAACGGCCCGTGCATCGAAAAACTCACGCCCCGACCCTTGAGGCCGCGCAGCTTTTCGATCAGCCTGTCATCCAGAGAAAAAAGGTGAGGAGGTTCATAGGAAAGCTCGACGACTCTGATCCCCGCGGCCAGAATATGGTCGATCACACCTTCCAGGGTCTCGTTGGTAAGAAAATATGTGGAAAATCCGAAGTGCATAGAAAGACAGGTTATGGGTAATAGGAAAAGCAAGAAAACACCCGGCTGCCGGCGTTCTTTCCCATTACCTATCACCTATCACCCGTAACCCGTAGTATTACTTCTTCACCGCTGCCTTGACTTCTTCCACGATCTCCTGGCTGCTCAAGGAGCTGATGATTTTAAGGAGGCCTTCCTTCTTATAAAAGTCGATGAGAGGGGCGGTCTTTTCGTTGTATGTGGCAAGCCTCTGCTTGATTGCTTCTTCTGTTTCGTCGGCGCGCTGGACCGCGGGTGAACCGCACTTGAAGCAGGTCCCGTCTGCTTTTGGCGGCTTGCTCTTGATGTTATAGATCTCCTGGCAGTCAGGGTTGGAGCAGGTCCGTCTCGTCGTCAGCCTGTCGAGGATGACATCCGTCGGCACGTCGAGGTTGATGGCGGCATCGAGCTTTATGCCGATCTTTTCGAGAAGTTTCTTCAATGCCTCCGCCTGGGGGATCGTCCTGGGGAAACCATCGAGGAGAAACCCCTTCTGGCAGTCAGGTTCCTTCATACGTACTTCCATGATGTCCATGATCAGGTCATCGGGTACGAGCTCCCCCCGTTCCATGTAGCCTTTCGCCTTCTTGCCCAATTCGGACCCCGCCTTGACGGCGTTGCGCAGAATGTCCCCGGTGGAGATCTGTACCGACCCGTCAAATTCCGTTAATGACTTCGCAACTGTACCTTTGCCGGCTCCCGGCGCTCCCAATAATACGATACGCATGATAGATCCTCCTTTGCGTGATTAGTGATCGGAGACGAAATTTCCCTGAGTCTACCAAAAAAAACTAAAAAAATCACGGACAAAAACTCTGCCGCCCGTCACGGCACCGCCCGGGAGCGGCTTGACATGGCGCGTTCGGCAGGGGCATAATGTAACCCTATGAAAAAATATACCATCCATCGCGATGTCTCGCCCGTGAAGGCGGTTATCGACTATGAGCGCGAGCTTAACGAGGAACAGCTCAACGTAGTCCTCAGCGATGACGGGCCGATCCTCGTTATTGCGGGGGCGGGAAGCGGCAAGACACGGGTCGTTACATACCGGGTGGCACGTCTTCTCGAGAGGGGTGTCCCGCCGGGGGGCATACTGCTCCTTACCTTTACCAACAAGGCGGCCCGGGAGATGCTCCACCGGGTCGAGCATCTCGTGAAGATGGATACCCGCTACATCTGGGGCGGAACGTTCCATCACATCGGCAACCTGATCCTCCGCCAGCACGCCGAGCGCGTCGGTTACCGCAGGAGTTTTACGATTCTCGACAATGAGGATGCAAAGGACGTTGTGGAACTTGCAATAAAGCAATCGGGCATCGACACGAAGAACAGGATGTTCCCCAAGGGCGGCGTCTTGAAAGAGCTCTTCAGTTATGCCGCCAATACCATGCAGACGGTCGACCAGGCCATACGGGAGAGAAACCCCTTCTTCTATGACCTTGCCGACGAGATGACGGCGATCCACAAGCTATACAGCGACAAGAAACGGGAAACGAACGCAATGGACTTCGACGACCTGCTCATTTACTGGCACAGGATACTCGCCGAGGACGAGGAGCTTCGCAAGCTCTATGCGATGACCTTTCGCCATATCCTTGTCGACGAATACCAGGACACAAACCGCATCCAGTCGGAGATTATAGATTTCATGGGCCTCATCAACCGCAACGTCATGGTCGTCGGCGACGACGCCCAGAGCATTTACTCCTTCCGGGGGGCCAACTTCCAGAATATCCTCGATTTTCCCAGAAAATATGGAGAAGCAAAGGTATACAAACTGGAGACGAATTACCGGAGCACACCTGAAATCCTGGATCTTGCCAACAATTCCATCTCGTTCAACATAAACCAGTTTGAAAAGACCCTGCACAGCGTTAAGAAGAGCGGGATCGTCCCCGTCGTCGCGCCGTCCCGGGACGTGATCCAGCAGGCAGAATTCGTGGCCCAGCGGATACTGGAACTATCCGACGAGGGTGTGCCCCTTGACCGTATATCCGTTTTATATCGCGCCCATTACCATTCAATGGAAGTGCAGATGGAATTTACCCGGCGGGG
>DNYO01000310.1:0-6289 GCA_003506795.1 Deltaproteobacteria bacterium | reverse complement strand
GAAACCCTTATCTCGAAAACGATCGCAGACGCCTTCAAGAGCATCAAGAAGGAGAACGTCGACGTCTGGTCGGAGCTGTTCAGCGAACTGAAAAACCTGCGGGTCGATGAGGCCCCGGGAGACATGATCTCCGCCGTCCTCAAGCACGGCTACATCGAATATCTCAAGTTCACCTACCCCAACTACGAGGCGCGTCTTGAAGACCTGGGCCAGCTTATCAACTTTTCCACCAGGTATCATTCGCTGGAAACGTTCCTGAGCGAGCTTTCGCTCATGAGCGGCCTCTCCAGTGAAGAGGTCGCGGAGGCCGGCGAGCCCGACGACGAGCGGGTGATCCTCAGCACCATCCACCAGGCCAAGGGTCTCGAATGGCAGGTCGTATTCATGATCTGGTGCGCCGAGGGAAGGTTCCCGAATCCCCGGGCCGTTGAGGAGGGGGCCATTGAAGAAGAGAGACGCCTTTTCTACGTCGCGTCGACCCGGGCGATGGACGAGCTTTACCTGTGCTACCCCATCCTGGCCTTCGACCGTCAGGCCGGCCACATCATCATGCGCCCTTCCCGCTTCCTCGCTGAACTCGACGGGGCCCGATATGAAGAGTGGGCCATATCCGAATACTAAAAGCGCAAAGGGCACGCGGAAGAAATCTCCCGCATGCCCGCTTGCTCTTTTACCCGTTCACCTTTCTCTTTAGTTGATAAACACCTTCTTATATTTCGGCAGTTCTTCGAGGGCCTTACCGCAGCCCATGGTTACCGATACGAGGGGGTCATCGGCTACCGTCACATTTATACCCGTTTCGTTCTCGATCCGCTGGTCAAGCCCTTTGAGGAGCGCTCCTCCGCCTGTCAGGACAATGCCCGTCTCGTTGAGGTCGGAGACGAACTCTGCCGGAAGCTTCTCAAGGGCCCTCCTCACAGAATCGAGAATGGCCGAGACAGGTTCTTCGATGGCCTCGCGGACCTCTTCCTTCGATATCTTGAGACTCCTGGGTATGCTTGTGAGCAAGTCCTTTCCCACGACATTGATGGAGTCGCTTAAGGAGTCGATGGGGTAGGCCGACGCACCCTCTATCTTTATCTTCTCCGCCGCGATCACCCCTATGGCAAGCTGGTGCTTTTTCTGAAGATACCGGACAATGGCCTCGTCGAGTTCATCGCCGGCAACCCTCAGAGACTCGCTGTATGCCACGGCCGAAAGGCTGATGATGGCAACCTCCGTGGTACCGCCGCCGATGTCTATGATCATGTTGCCCCTCGGCAGCTCAATGGGCATACCTGCGCCGATGGACGCGGCCATGGGTTCCTCGATAAGATGTACGTCGCGTATGCCGACCTGGAAGCAGGCATCGATGACGGCCTTCTTCTCCACCTGGGTTATGCCCGAAGGCACACCGACGACCATCCTGGGTTTCGATATCTTCCGCTCGTTGCTGACGACCTTGAGAAAATACTTGATCATCGCCTTGGCCACGTCGAAGTCGGCGATTACCCCATCCTTCAGAGGACGTATGGCGCTGATGTTGGGGGGCGTTCTGCCGATGTATTCCTTCGCCTCCTTGCCGACGGCGATGACCTTTCCGGAATTGTTGTCAATGGCGACAACGGACGGCTGATTGAGAACAATACCCTCCCCCTTCATATAGATCAGAGTGTTCGCCGTACCAAGGTCCATTGCAAGGTGCGTTGAAAACATTCCGAACAATTGTCTGAAGAAACCCATGCCCCCTTCCTCCTTATTCAATGAATTTGCGTATTTTCTTTTCTTCTATCCTGTCAAAAAGCTCCCACAGGTCGGGCGAATCGTCGGGATAGCTGACCGTGCCGAGTTCTATCATTCCGGCTCCCGCAGACAGCCCTTCCTCTGACAGGCTTTTACCCACGGCATGGTAGAGAAGCTTCATCATGTTTCTCGTTTCGAAGGTCTCCCCGCCCTTAAGAAGAACAAAGAAGCGGCCCCCGTTCTTGCGGGCCACGAAGGCCTTGCCCCCGGCACAATAACGGATGACCTGGCAGATTCTCCTCAAGAGATCGTTCGTCCCTTCGGAACCCATTTTTCTGTTATAGAGGACGATGTTCCCCAGCTTGACGCAGAGGATGGAAAACCGTTCATTCTTTCTGGCCATCGTCTCCACGACGTTTAGAAATACGGGAAACTGTACTGCGCCCGTCACGGGATCGAAGTCCCGTATCCTGTCCAGGTGCTCGCGCATCCACTGGGCGGTGAAATAGAGTGACAGAAGGCAGGAAAGATTTCTCAATGCGCCGATGGCGCTCTGCTTGAGTTCGTTCTCGTCAAGGGAAACGAAGCCTATGACCCCAAAGGTCGTGTCTTCCGTTATCAGGGGAAAACCGAAAAACTGGCGTGCCTTGAACGGTTCATTCGGAAATAAGAGGGATTTTTCTCGAAGATAGGCGCTGCCGTGGGGAAGAAGCAGTTCCCTGCCACCCTCGAAAACCACCGAAGCGATGCTCTCGCCGGGGTGACATTCTTTTTTTACCGCATCGTCCTTTTCGATACCCACCACGTCCTGGATGACGAGACGACCCTTTTTCTCCATACCGATGAAGCAGAAGGTTCCTCCCGAAAGACCCAGTATCTCCGTAAGGACGTCAGGGGTAGATACTTTGGATGTGTTCAGGGCGGACAGGAGGTTCAGAATTCGTCTCTCCGCGTATAACTCCTCCATCGTTTCCTCGGCATGAAGCGCTTTTCTTTCCTGCTCGATTTCCTGGTGAATGAGGGACGCGAAAGAGCCGAGTATCTTTTTCTCCTTATCGGTAAAGACATATTTTTTCTTGCTGTCAACGATGATGACGCCCTTTGTGTCCATGGGATATCCCATGAAAGACTTTATTCCTTCACTGGCGCCATAATAGCCAAGAGCGTCCTCGTCCCTGTCGAAGTTGGGTATGATGAGCGGAGTGTTGTGTTTGATCACCCAGCCGGGAAGAGTCCCCTCCACGGGAATGCCCTTCTTATCATCGAAACTTTTGGCAAAGGTAACCGAAGAGAGACACACAAGGGTGTCCTTTTCCCGCATGTAGAACGCTACGGTAAAAGCCTCGTAGATATTGAAGATAAGCTGCGACAACCTGTCTATCATTTTTATACCCGAATTATGTCACCCGGGCCCGCCCCTGTCAATTGATATCAACCATATTCCTCGAACCCGGCAGAGTAAGGAAGCTCAAATTTCTGAAGGGTCCGGCAGTAACCGCATTCTTCGCCGCCGGACGGGTATCCGCAGGTGGCACAGTACTGCATTTCCCCTGACGCCTCGCCGTCCCTCTGATTGAGCGCCTTCATTTCCGTGAGCTCTTTCAGATATCCCTTGACGAACATGAGCTTCGTTCCCGGAGAGGTTTCCTCGAGCTTGCCCAGGATCCCTTTATACAAGATGGTCTTGGCCCCCTTTGCGTAGGGGCACTCTTCATATATGTAATCGATGCCGGAGATGATGGCGTACGCGGCCACCTCTCGCTCCGAGCACAGAAAGAACGGCTTGGCCTTCCGCGACAGATGGCCTTCCCTTTCGTCAAGAGATATGTCCTTTCTCCACAGATATTCTTTCTTCCAGTAAAGCACATTTCCGAAGAGGGCGGCCGCCTCATCGTCAAGGTTGTGCCCCGTCAGCAAAAGGTTGTAGCCTTTGTCCATACAGACCCTGTTCATGACATACCGCTTTATCATGCCGCACGCGGAACAGGGTACCCGGCGCAGGGCCTTCGCCACGTCGCTGATGCCCCTGCCGAAAACATCGGCCACGTGAAAGATAAAGACCTTTCTTCCGATCCTGTCGGCAACGGCCTTGATCTTCTCCAAAGACACCCGGGAATAGTCACCGATGCCGAGATTGACATACACGCCGTCGGCAGCGTAGCCCATCCTCGTCAGAAAAACCCAGAGGGAAAGCGAGTCCTTGCCGCCCGAAACGGCGACCACCGGACGATCACCGTCGCCGATGAGCTTGTACCGCCGGATGGTGGTGTTTACCCTCTTTTCAAAAAAAGTAAGAAAATGTGTATCACAGAAGGCGGTCTTGTGGGACCGCAGGTTGATGCTCGCCGTCTGTCCGCAGATCTTGCACTTCATCCGCCCGATACAACCCGTATGACCCTTACGATATCATCGGCTCCGAGTCGGTGGTCCTCGGTGACCAGCCGGTTGTTGGCGACCACGAGATGCCCCTCTTTGCTGACCTCGAGTTTCTCCAGGAGCCGGGAAACGAGCATCGGCTTCTCGAAGACATACTCTTTTCCCTCCCAGTTGACGTTCATGGCTATTTCTTTAGCATAACGGGGGGGTGATGTCAAAAGGGTCGCGTATCTTCCCGGGCGGATGGTCCATCGCTCCTGTGTTCTGTCGGGATTGCCCGGACGCCCTGGAAATGTCCCCTTCCCCGGCAGAGCCAAACCGTTGATTCTCGGGATATCGTGCTTATATTTTAGCTAAGATTTCGGATTTCACCCTTTGAAGTATATTAACACGGATGTATCCAGGGCGGCTGTGCCGCTGAGGACGGATTGACAATATCTTACGAGGTGGACGCAATGAACTGGGAAAAACTGACCATCAAGGCCCAGGAAGCCATTCAGGAGGCTCAAAAAAAAGCTGAATCCCTGGGTCAGCAGAGTATCGAAAACGAACATCTTCTCTTTGCGCTTGTCTCCCAGAAGGAAGGGATCATACGACCCATACTGGACAAGCTCGGCGCAAAGGCCGATATCATCGCGCGTGACCTGGAGCGGGAGCTTGCGAAGATACCCCGCGTCGAAGGCGGCGTTCAGACTTACATTTCCTCCCGTTTCAAACAGACCCTTGATACGGCTTTCGCCGAAGCGGAAAGGCTCAAGGACGAATTCGTGAGTACAGAGCACCTGCTCATCGGCATAGCTGATGGAAAAGACGGCCCGGCTGCGGCAACGTTAAGGATATACGGGATAACAAAAGACAGCATATATACCGTCCTTAAGGACCTCAGGGGAACCCAGCGCGTGACCGACCAGGCCCCCGAAGAGAAATACCAGGCCCTTCAGCGCTACTGCCGTGATTTGACGGAAGAAGCCCGCAAGGGCAAGCTCGATCCGGTCATCGGCCGCGACGAAGAGGTCCGCAGGGTCATGCAGGTCCTTTCGCGCAGAACGAAGAACAACCCCGTTATCATAGGCGAGCCCGGCGTCGGCAAGACAGCCATCGTGGAAGGTCTTGCGCAGCGTATCATTTCAGGCGACATCCCCGAGACCCTCAAGAACAAGCGCGTCCTTTCCCTCGACCTCGGCTCCCTGCTCGCAGGAGCGAAATACCGGGGCGAGTTTGAAGACAGGCTCAAGGCGGTCCTCAAGGAGATCGACGAAGCGTCGGGTACGGTCATTCTTTTCATCGATGAACTCCATACCATAGTCGGCGCCGGCGGTGCACAGGGAGCCGTCGACGCGTCGAACATGCTCAAACCGGCCCTGGCCCGGGGGGAGTTGAGGTGCATCGGGGCCACCACCCTCGATGAATACCGCAAGTACATAGAGAAGGACGCCGCACTGGAAAGGCGTTTTCAGCCTGTCTACGTGGGTGAACCATCTGTCGAAGAGACTATAGCCATCCTCAGGGGTCTCAAGGAAAAGTATGAACTCCATCACCGTGTGGTCATCAAGGATCCGGCGCTCATTGCAGCGGCAACGCTGTCGCATCGCTATATCACCGACAGGTTTCTCCCGGACAAGGCAATCGACCTCGTTGACGAGGCCTCATCGAGACTCCGCATGGAGATCGACAGTGTGCCCACCGAGATCGACGAGATCGAGCGGAAGATCATTCAGTCCGAGATCGAGATCGAGGCGCTTAAGAAGGAAAAGGACGAGGCATCCAAGGAACGCAGGAAGAAACTTCAGGATGAACTGGCGGAACTGAAAAAGGATGTCGAAGGCAGGCGCAAACACTGGGAGCAGGAAAAAACCCTCATCACGGGGAGCTCCGAGATAAAAGAGAAGATCGACCAGGCCAGAACCCAGGCGGATGAACTGGAACGCAAGGGTGATTTCGGAAGGGTAGCGGAGATCCGCTACGGCACGATTACCACCCTGGAACAGGAATTGAAACAGAAGAATGACGACCTTGCCGCGCTCCAGAAAGGCAAGAAGATGCTGAAAGAAGAGGTCGACGAGGAAGACATAGCAAGGGTAGTCTCCAAATGGACGGGCATCCCCGTATCGAAAATGCTCGAGGGGGAAATGGACAAGCTCGTACATATGGAAGAGAATATCCATCGGCGCGTCATCGGCCAGGACGAGGC
>DNYO01000050.1 GCA_003506795.1 Deltaproteobacteria bacterium | reverse complement strand
GCTTCTCTTCTTCGTACTTGAATCCCAACACTCCTTGTAACATACTCACTTCACCTCGTTGATGATGACTGGCTCCATTACGGCGAAAAACGCTGGCTCAATAGCGGCGCAATTGACATATGTCATCGTAAATAAAGGAATTTCTTGTAATTATTGGTAACGGCAATTCACTATCAAACACTTGAATTTACTCATGATACAACCATCAATGGCCGTTTTTAGGTACAAGGTAATCCCCGGCGCGGTTCATTGTCATCGGACACCTTCTTTTTTTCTGGTAGGCCCGCCTCTCATCTTTACATCGGTGTTTATCCGATCGCGTAATGCTGCAGCGATTTTCTCCCCGCCCATTTGTGGGAAGAAGTGCGGGGAAAAACTTGGCAGTGCAGTAATTGGGAAGAAGAGGAATGGAGGGGAACGCCCCTTCCGGCACGAAACGAAGGGGCGTCATGAATATCCGGGATTGCCCCCTTCTTCCCGGAATGATGAAGAAGGGGGCGAACCGGACAGTTATTATATCATTTCCAGAACCGTCGCAATGGATACGCCGCCGCCGCCACAGAGGGTGGCCATGCCCAGGGTCTTGCCGCGTTTCTTCATGGCATGAAGGAGCGTCACCATGATTCGGCAGCCTGTGGAGCCCACCGGGTGACCCAGGCCGACGCCGGAACCGTTCACGTTCGTGATCTCCCGGTTCAGGCCGATTTCCCGCTCGCATCCCAGGTACTGCGCGGCAAAGGCCTCATTCAACTCGATCAGTTCAAAATCGCTGATCTTTAGACCCGACCGCTTCAGCAGATCCGCCACCGCCGGCACGGGGCTCAGCCCCATCACCGAAGGATGATTTCCGCCGTACCCCACGGCCTTGATCCGGGCAATCGGTTTCAAACCCAATTCATTGGCCTTCTCCGCCGACATGATCACCATAGCGGACGCGCCGTCGTTCACGCCGGAGGAATTACCCGCCGTCACTTTCCCGATTTTTCCGATGAAGGCAGGAGGCAGCTTCGCTAGTTCTTCCATTGTCAGTCCCGGACGGAAGTGCTCGTCCCTGTCGAAAATCTTGGGCGGTTTGCCCTTCTTCTGGGGCAGCTCGACGGGAACGATCTCTTCCTTGAAGTCCCCTTCATCGCTCGCCCGCTCCGCGTTGTGGTGGCTCCTGAGCGCCACCTCGTCGATCTCCTCGCGGGACAGGTTGTGCTTGTAGGCAATCAGCTCCGCCGTAATCCCCATAATGTAGGGCTTGCCGCGGAACCGCTCCACGATCTCCCCTTCCTTGATGGGACCCAACTCCAGGCCCTTGATGATATGAGACCCCGCATGAAGGGCATGCACGATATCATCCACAAAAACCTGGTCCTGATAACGGCAGCCCCAACGGGCCGTAGGCACCGAATAGGGAATCCCGGACATGTGCTCCATGCCGCCGGCCAGAATGGTATCCATGAGCCCCGCCTGAATCATGGCCATCCCGGAAACCACCGCTTCCATCCCGGAGATGCAGACCCGGTTCAGCGTCACTGCCGGCACGGTTTCGGGAATCCCCGCCAGCAGGGCGGAAATGCGGGTAACGTTCAGACTGTCCACCGGTTCCCGGCAGCAGCCGAATCGCACATCGCCGAGAATGGCCGGGTCAATGGCTGCACGCTTTATTGCTTCCTTCATCACCACCGATCCCAGCGTGGCCAGGTTCATATCCCTCAATGCTCCACCAAATCCGCCCACCGCCGTGCGGCAGGCAGAAACAATCACGACATCCTTCATTTTTTCCATTCCTCCTTAATCATTTATCCTTAAATGTGACCCGCATTTCCCGCTTCAGAATCTTGCCCGTAGGCGTCTTGGGAAGCGCGTCCACAAAAAAGACCTTCTTGGGACACTTGAACGTCGCCAGTTCTTTGCGACAATGGGCGATAAGTTCCTTCTCCGTCATCTTCTCGCCGGGCTTCAGTACGACAATGGCCGTCACCAGTTCCACCCACTTGGGATCGGGCAGACCGATGACCGCTACTTCCTGGACACGCTTGTCCAGATAAATTGCATCTTCCACCTCCCGGGTGGGAACGTTTTCCCCGCCCGTCTTGATCATGTCCTTTTTCCGATCGGCCACGGTGATGTAGCGGTCCGCATCCATGACGCCGATGTCTCCGGAGTGGAACCAACCGCCTTTCATGGCTTCTTCGGTCTTCTCCGGTTCCTTGAAGTACATGATAAATGCATGAGCGCCCTTCCCGCAGATTTCACCGGGAATTCCCGGTTTACCGATGGGCGTTCCGTCGTCTTCTTCCAGGCGGCTCTCCATATTCAGGCCACCCATCCCTGCCGAACCAATCTTTGTCTGGGCGTCCCTTGCTTTCAGAATGGTGTGGTAAGGCGCGAGTTCCGTCTGACCATAGTAGTTGTAAATCTTCACGCCGGGCAGACGATCCATCATCTCCTTGAGAATCTCCAAAGGCATGATCGAGGCCCCGTAGTAAGCCTTCTTCAGGGTCGAAAGGTCCTGTTTCGCGAATTCCGGATGGCGGAGCATGCCGATCCAGACCGTCGGCGGCGCGAAGAACATCGTGGCCTTGTAGGCAGTGATATTCTTGAGGATCTGACCGATGTCGGGCATCATGAGGATGTTCGTGCCCCCTACACAGAAAACGGGGTTCATTAAAACGTCCCGCTGGGCGCAGTGGTAGATGGGAAGGGCGTTGAGGTTGATGTCATCCTCGTCATACTGGCCATCGACGATGGCCCCCCCATATTCGGCCATGAGGGCCTGGTTACTGATGATGACCCCTTTGGGCAGGGTTTCCGTCCCGCTGGTGTAGGTCATCTGGCAGGGGTCTTCGATGTGGAGAATCACGTCCGGTTCCGTGTCGCCGTATTTGCCGTACCAGGCGTCGAAGGCCTGGAAACGATCGCTCACCGGGGGCTTTCCCGCCACCTGGTCGGACCAGATGAAGGTCTTTACCGTGGGCATGTCGTCCATGACGTCTTTAACGAGATCATAGAGGGCATCCTCGACGATAAAGACCACGCTTTCCGAGTGATTGATGCAGTAAGAGATGTCTTTCCCCCGCAGCATGTAGTTGAGCGCAAGGTAGACGGCCCCGATCTTACAGCAACCGAACCACGTCAGGACATGATGAATTGTGTTGTGGGCCAGGATGGCGACGCGATCGTATTTTTGCACCCCCAGAGCCGTCAGGGCGTTGGCCGTCCGGTTGCATTCCCTTTCCAGTTCGGCATAGGTCAGAGTCTTGTCCCCGTAAATCAGGGCCGGCTTGTCCGGGTAACGATAGGCACTCCGGCGGATCATGTCGGCAATGACCCAGCGGTTCACCTTGTTGTAGCGATTCATCAAGAACTCAAGATTCTCTTTGTTCATTACCTTGTAACGCTGCTTATCCGCTTCCGTCAATGGCGCCCCCAATCTTGACATGTTACAATCCTCCTTTTTTGGAAAAAATTGTTAACCTATGATGGTCTCCTTCTTTTTTCCCCTCCTTATTGATCAGGAGGGGAAAAAAGAAGGACAAGGCACTCTCACTACACCCTCCCACCTTTCC
>DNYO01000258.1 GCA_003506795.1 Deltaproteobacteria bacterium | reverse complement strand
AAGGATGAGATGGTGAAGCTCATGAACGCGCAGGCCAGGGCGCTCGGGCTTTCCGATACGGAGTTTCACACTGTCCACGGCTTGCCTCCGGCAAAAGGCGAAAAAGAAGACCAGACCTCCTGCAACGATCTTGCAGTCCTTGCCCGGGAGCTCCTCAAGAATCCGAAGATACTGCAATGGACATCCATCCAGACCGATACCTTCAGGGACGGCAAGTTTACCCTGACCAACACCAACAAGCTTCTCGGCAAGTTTTCAGGTACGGACGGTCTGAAGACGGGATATTACTCCCAGACAGGGTTTAACATCGTTGCAACGGCGAAACGGGGCGAGATGAGGTTTATCACCGTGGTGATGGGCAGTCCGACAGGAAAGATACGCGACTCTCTGGCCATGGAAAAGTTGCAAAAGGCCTTTGCCCAGTATAAAATGATGAACGTTGTCAAGAAGGGAGAGGTAATCGAACAGGATGTCTTTCTCGTCGACGGTAAATACAGAAAAATGAAAGGAGTGACCGAGAAGAGTTTCCTCTATCCGATGGCTGTTGACAAGAAAAGTGCCGTGACGAAGGAAATTTTCCTGCCCGAGCGGGTGAAGGGGGAGATCAGGGAAGGGCAAAGGCTGGGAGAGCTGGTGGTAAAGCTTGACGGCCAGGTAATCGGCAAGGTCAACATTGTTTCTCCTGTATACGTGCCGAAGGCAAATCTCTTCACGAGATTAATCAGGAGACTCGGTCTCAACATTTAAAATGATTGATATACATTTCAGCATGCTGCGCAACAAAGAGATCATCGTCGGCATTACGGGCGGCATTGCGGCATACAAGACGGCGGAGCTGATCAGGCTGCTTACGAGGCACGGCGCCAACGTTCACGTTGTCATGACGAAAAATGCCATGCAGTTTGTCACGCCGCTTACCTTTCAGACTTTGTCCGGAAACCCCGTGATCCATGAAATGTTCGAACTTTTTCGGGGGTCCAAGATAGGCCATATCGCTCTTTCCGACATAGCCGACCTGCTCGTTATCGCTCCCGCGACGGCAAATATCATCGGGAAGATAGCAAACGGCATAGCCGATGATTTCTTGACGACCATGGTGATGGCAACAACGGTACCCGTGTTTTTCGTGCCCTCGATGAATACCAAGATGTGGTCGAGCAAGATGGTGCAAGCCAATCTTCAGAAGCTTAGAGACGCCGGTTATGAACTGATGGAACCTGCGAGCGGTGACCTTGCCTGCGGTACGGAAGGCAAGGGACGGCTTCCGGGTTTAGAGGAGATTGTCGAAAGGATCGAGGACATCTTCACGGAAAAGGACCTGAGTTCCGAGCGGATCATGGTCACAGCGGGGCCGACCACGGAATACATCGACCCTGTGCGGTGCATCACGAACAGGTCTTCGGGGAAAATGGGCTACGCGATCGCAAAGATGGCAAGGAGACGGGGCGCTGAGGTGGTGCTTATCACGGGAGAGACACCGATACCCGTGCCGCGCACCGACATTACGACCGTACGGGTCGTAACGGCCTGCGATATGAGGGATGCCGTGATGCAGTACCATAAGGACTGCACGGTAGTCATAAAAGCGGCCGCTGTCGCCGATTTCAAATGCAGGAATGAGAATTGCCAGAAGATCAAGAAAAAGGGCGATACCAGCATGATAACGCTCGAGCTCGAGAAGAACCCCGACATCGTAGCGGAACTCTGCAAGGTAAAAGGCGACAGGATCGTGGTAGGTTTCGCCGCCGAGACGGAGAATATCATAGAGCACGCCCTCGACAAGTTAAAGAGAAAGGACCTTGATCTTATCGTGGCAAATAACGTTGCCCAGCAGGGCATCGGATTCGGATCCGAAGACAATGAAGTGACGATTATTGATCGTTCGGGCGCTACCAAACAGGTGCCGCGGCTGAGCAAAGACGAGATTGCCCATATTATCCTCGATTCAGTGAAGAAACTCATAAAGAAACGACGCAGATCCGGGGAAGGTTATTCCTGAGAGAGACTGAAATGAGCCGCCATCCGGATTGTGAGCCCTGTGCCGGGTACCCTCGTATGACGAGGCCACCATCATATATAAAGAAGGGGAAAACAAGGCCGCTGTCCTTTCTGCTTGTTTTCGTGTTCTGTGCCTGCCTTTTTTTGCTTACGTCCCAGGATGTTTTCGGCCAGTATAAACGCCCCCAGGTCCAGCAGGATGACAGGGTGGCGGATGTCGTGGAGACGGCGAGCAAGGCGATCGTGAATATCAAAACGGAAGAAATGCTCAAGACCGAATCCGAGGAAAAGAAATCGCCGTCGCTCTTCAAGAGGTATTTTTCGGGAGAGGATGAGGTGGAAGAGCTTGTCGAGAACATTGGTTCCGGCGTTGTCCTTGATCCCAACGGCATCGTTGTTACCAACGAACATCTCATCGCCCGGGCCATCAATATCAGGGTGAAGTTCATTAACGGAAAGGAATACGAAGCGTATGTGCTGGGCAGTGACCCGGAATATGATATCGCCCTCCTCAAGATTGTTTCCGACAGGACCGATTTTCCACACCTTACCATTGCGGACAAGAAGATCCGTGTCGGAGAAAAAGCCATAGTCATCGGGAACCCGTACGGTCTGTCGAGCTCCGTGTCCCTTGGCGTGGTAAGCGCGCTCGGGAGGAACCTGAGGATCGACAATAAGGTGTATGCCAATCTTATCCAGACGGATGCGGCGATCAATCCCGGCAACAGCGGAGGCGTTCTTCTCGATGTCAACGGCGCCCCGATGGGCATCGTCACGGCGATATACGGCGAAGGCAAGGGCATAGGCTTTGCCATCCCCATGGATGATGTAATGACGATCCTCTCTGAATTTGTCGAGAACAAATTGCCGCGCCCCATTCTCGGCCTTTTCATAGAGAGACGGAAAGAAGAGAAGAAAAACTACCTTCTCGTCAACAGGATCATACCGGGCAGCCCCGCCGCAAAATACGGATTCAACGTCGGCGACAGGATCACCGAGATAAACAAGAGGGTAATACGTGAATCCCTGAAGCTCCAGATTGCTATCCGTTCCGTGATGTCGAAGGGTGCATTCCAGCTTCGCCTCACCCGGGGAGGGAAAAAATATACCGTCAATATCGAAGTGTCCGACATAGAGGGTTACACGCCGGAGCCCGTTGACCAGGTTCTATGCGGCATGAAGGTGGCCGAAATATCGGGATATCCGAAGTTGAAGTATCGCCTGAGAGACAAGGACGGTGTCGTCGTCGTCAAGGTGCTCCCCGGCGGTATCGCCGTGAAGTCAGGTCTGAAGAAAGGTGACGTCATCGTTAAAATCAACAATAACCCGGTAAAGAACAAGAAGGATTTTGACGCATTCATGATAGAGGGGCTTAAGAGGAACTACATCCTCTATCAGGTGAAAAGGGATGACAGTCTTTTCTTCTTGCCGGTAAAGTTAGATACTCTCCTATAGGGGGCTGTTATGGCAGAATTAGACGATATCAAGAAACAGGTCCAGGCTGAGGTTGGTACCTGCGATGCTGCAGAGGAACACTTATTTCCCGAACTTACCTTCTCCACATTCATACTATCGCTCTCGACATCCGCAATGGTGTGTCTTGGAGAACTGCCGGATCCGATCAGCAACGAAAAGAACGTCAGCCTTTCCCTGGCAAAGCAAACGATCACAATCATAGAGATCCTGAAGGAAAAGACGAAGGGCAACCTGAACGTGGAAGAAGAGCGGCTCATTGACGGAATTCTTTACGACCTGCATATCCGCTACGTAAAAGCTGCCTGCTGAGGAAGTGAAGCGGTTTTTATCCGTATACTCGTTTGAAGATTGTGTCGATGTGGCGGAAGTAGTGCTCGTTGGTGCAGGTTTCTTCGATCTCTTTCGATGACAGGTGTTTCGCCAATTCGGCGTCTTTTTTCAGCTCGGTGACAAAGTCGAGGCCGTTTTCATAGCAGCGCATGGCTACGGACTGGGTGGCCTTGTAGGCCTCCTGTCTTGTGAGCCCCTTCTTGATGAGGGCGATGAGGATTGCCTCCGAGTGGTAGAGACCCCTCGTGATATCAAGGTTCTTCTGCATTTTATCAGGATAGACGATGAGGTTTTTGAAGACGTTCTTTACTCTCTCCAGCATGTAATCGAGGGCGATAGTGGCATCGGGGGCGATGACCCGCTCTGCTGAAGAATGGCTGATGTCACGTTCGTGCCACAGGGGGATATTTTCCAGTGACGTCATGGCGTAACCGTGGAGCAGCCGCGCCATCCCGCAGAGGTTCTCCGATGCGATGGGATTCCTCTTGTGCGGCATTGCCGAAGACCCCGTCTGCCCCTTCCGGAAAAACTCTTCCGCCTCGCCGACTTCGGTGCGCTGGAGGTTCCGTATCTCCATGGACATCCTCTCGATGGTGGAGCCAATGAGTGCCAGAGTCGTGAAGAACTCGGCGTAATGATCGCGAGGTATGATCTGAGACGATATGGGGCATACTTTAAGGCCCATATTCTCGCAGACATATTCCTCCACCGACGGCGGGACATGAGCATAGGTGCCGACGGCGCCGGATATCTTTCCATAACGGATGCGTTCTTTTGCGGCTTTCATCCGTTCGAGGTTGCGTCTCATTTCGTCGTAGAAGTGGGTTATCTTGAGCCCGAAAGTGACCGGCTCCGCATGGATGCCGTGGGTCCTGCCGATGGCGGGCATATCTTTGCAGGCGTACGCCTTTTCCTTGAGTACCTCCATAAGCGCAACGATATCTTCGATGAGGATATCCGCAGCCTCGTTCAGCAGGCACGAAAAAGAGGTATCGAGGATGTCCGACGATGTGACACCCATGTGGATGTACTTGGAGGAGGGCCCCACATACTCTGCGACATTCTCGATGAAGGCCACCACATCGTGCCTCGTGCGCTCCTCTATCTCAAGGACCCTGGCGACCTCGAAGTTCGCCTTTTCCCTGATGTTCTTCATATCCTCGGCGGGAATCACGGAAAGCCCGGCATATGCTTCACAGATGAGGACTTCGATCTCGAGCCACTTCTGATACTTGTTCTGGTCAGTCCAGACCCGCGCCATCCGTTCCCGTGTATACCGTTCAATCATGCCACTTTATAACCCGCACGGGAGCTTTTTGTCAATTTGAAAAAGGCAGGTCCGGGGCCCATCACCCGCATCATTCTTTTGGAAAGAACATCTTTGCCAGTTCGCGGATCATCCGGTGGGTTTTTTTTGATCTTATCGGCTTCCATTCCTCGTTGATGCCGGGGAGGATTGGCGGGGTTATGTCGGTGATGACGCAGGTGTCGCCGAGTTCGCGGTCCTTTACGTCGTAGTCGCCGGCGGGCAGGACGCGTGAGGTCATCTGGCGTGCATCAATTTCGGCCAGGCAGAGGGAATAGCGATACGATTTGTAGCCTTTCATGGGCAGGGAGCGCTTCTTGCGTTCTTCGAGATAGCGGGCCATGTCGTCCTTGTTCTTGAGGACGATGGAGACGAATACACCGAAGCGAGGGGGGAGGGCCTGGTAGCAATCCGGGCCGCTGTAGCATCCGTTTTCATCTGCCTCGGTGTCAACGATTTGGTCGAGGTCGCAGAAAGCGCTGATATTATCGTCATCGTAAAAAGGCTTCCAGTTCCACATTGTTGTCAGCTCTCCTTGCTTTCCCAGTCCACGGCGGTGACTGTCTGAAAGTTCCCCACGTGGATGCAACTCTTCACATCGATGACGACGAGCGCCGTCGTCGATGCATTTATGAACTCTTCCAGTTCGGGATGTTTTTTCAGGAAGATCCCGGCATATTCCAGCCAGGCCCTGCCGCGGCGAAGTGCGCGGGCAGTCCCCAGAACGGTGATGGCCTGTGTCTCGATGAAACCTTTGTTCCTGTTCGAGCGGTTATCGATCAGCAGCGCCACATCTCCCGTGCCTGTGATGTTCCTGAATTTTCGCGTGTTTCTCGGTGTCGCGAATATGACCTGCCTCAAATCGGGCGTAAGAGCGAAGGATATGAGGGACGTGTAGGGTCGTCCGTTATCGTCGGTGGCCAGTACGGCGAAGGCTTCTTTTTCGCCCAGGGTCTTGAGACGTTTGGCTACGTCGGCTATGCCCTTTCGCGTTGTGCTCGGTATGGTTGTTTTCCCGGTCATGATGTCGGGCGGCCCTTCTCTTTCCTTTATCTCGCGGATCGCAAAACCTCTTCGATGTAACGTTTTACGTTAAATTTAGCCGCGCATCCATTATAACTCATGTATCGTATTTTACCAAAAATTTTTCGCTCACCCCACGGTCTGTCATGGACCCCGCCAATGCTCCAGGCAACGCCCGTATAGCCGTTGGGGTCGCGTCCGTCGAGCTCGTAACGATCGTTGAGGTGAAGCGCGACGGACAGGGCCTCTTCCGGCGACGCCGTCCATTCGAGTATCTTCTTGGCCCAGTACATCCTCATATAACCGTGCATCTTTCCCCGTATCGTCATCTGCCTCTGGGCGGCATTCCAGAGGTCATCGTGGGTTGCGCCCGTCTCCAGTTCTTCCTGCGAATAGAGGTAGGAACGCCTGTCAGCCCGGTGATCGTTGAGGGTCTTGCGGGCCCATTCGGGGAAGGCCTCGAAGGTGTCGTAGTTCGGGGTGTGGTAACAATAGTTGTCGGAAAGCTCCCTGCGAACGACAAGTTCTTCCAGAAAGGCTTCTTTTGCAGGTTCGCTTGCGGAAGACCTTTTTACCTCGAGCGCCACGCGC
>DNYO01000198.1 GCA_003506795.1 Deltaproteobacteria bacterium | reverse complement strand
CCGACACGGGAGGAGGCTCCCGGTTCAAAGGAGATGACAGTTCCGGGGACAACCCCAGCCCTGATTGTAGGGCTTTTTTCTTCTTCGTAGCCGACGCCACGGCTCTTTGCGCTGTGCTCTGTGCAGAATCCGCTCGACTGCAAGACGCAGGGCGGATGTCCGTGCGACTCAGCCCTCAAGGTAGCCGCCGTGTCATGGCTGTACCCGATGGAAGAGCCGCCCTGGTCGTTCAGCGCGATGCCTGATGCTCCAGAGCTTGCCGGAGCATCGGGGGAAGCTCCTTGCCGCGGGTCGATGCCCGCCTTAAAATCCCTTGACAGGCTTTCGCGCTCAAATAGAATTTCTGCGGCACGTTCGCTTCTAAAATCTGCGACAAGGTAGATGCGACGGCGCCGTTGGGGGACTCCGAAGTATTGAGCGTCGACAGTTCGGTAAGCAACGCTCCATCCGTCTCCCACATAGCAGTCTGCGTAGGGCCATCTGCCTTTTTCAGGCGCAGGCACCTCGGTCTCCGGCCGGGCGATGCCGATGACCGCCTCGAGGACTGCCCTGAAGTCTTCGCCTTTGTTTGAAGAGAATGCGCCCGGGACGTTTTCCCAGACGATGAATCTTGGATATGCTCCATTGGTCTTGCACCTCATTTCCTTAGTGATGCGGATCGCCTCATAAAAAAGGACGGATTGTTTTCCGTCCAGTCCGGCTCTTCGCCCGGCTACCGACATGTCAGTGCATGGGGAGCCAAATGTTATGATGTCCATCGGTTCGATATCCGCTCCGTTGATGTCGCAGATGTTGCCGTAGTGTTTCATGGCGGGGATTCGCTTTGAAGTCACCCGAATGGGGAACGGTTCGATTTCGCTTGCCCACACCGGTGTGATTCCGTTTAGGAAGCCGCCCAGGGGAAAGCCTCCGCTGCCGTCGAAGAGGCTTCCCAGAGTCAGTTTATTCTCCATCCGAAGCCTCCTTTGTGATTTCACTGTACTTGTACTTGCGGTCTTCCCGATGCAGGAACACTCCGTCCTCCGAGCCGACCTGCTCGATGTAGCGTTTGACGATGACATCGCAGAATTTTTCATCAAGCTCAATGGTGTGGCAGATGCGCTCCGTCTGCTCGCAGGCGATCAGGGTCGAACCCGAACCACCGAAGGGATCCAGGACGATGCACCCCGACATGCTGGAGTTGGTGATGGGGTACGCCACCAGAGCAACGGGCTTCATCGTAGGGTGGTCGCCGTTCTTCCTGGGCTTGTCATATTCCCAGATGGTCGACTGCTTGCGGTCCGAATACCACATGTGCTTGCCTTTTTTCTTCCAGCCGAAGAGCACCGGTTCATGCTGCCACTGGTAAGGGGAACGGCCGAGTACTAGGCTTTGCTTTTTCCAGATGCACGTCCCGGAGAGGTAGAAGCCCACGTCTGTGAACGCCTTCCTGAAGTTCAGCCCCTCGGTGTCGGCATGGAACACATAAATGGAAGCGTCCTGCGCCATNNTTGCCCATGTTGTCGTTTTTGATCTTCCCGGCGGATCCCTCGTAGTTGACATTGTAGGGAGGGTCCGTGACCACAAGGTTGGCTTTCTTCCCGTCCATCAGTGATTTGTAGGTATCGGGTTTCGTGCTGTCCCCGCAGACCAGCCGATGCCTTCCAAGAAGCCAGACATCCCCTGATTTGGTGATGGCCGGCTTTTGAAGCTCGGCATCCACATCGAAGTCATCCTCTGCGATCCCATCCTCATCGGTCATGAGCTTGTTGAGTTCGGCCGGTTCGAAGCCTAATAGCCCCACATCGAACTCCATGCCCTGGAGGCTTTCGATCTCCAGTCGCAAGAGTTCCTCATCCCACCCAGCATCCTCAGCGTAGCGGTTGTCGGCGATGATATAGGCTTTCTTCTGGGCTTCGGTCAAGTGGTCGACGAAGACGCATGGCACTTCAGTGAAGCCTTCCTCCTTGGCGGCAATGAGCCGCCCGTGGCCTGCGATCACGCTGAAGTCCCTGTCCACGATGATGGGATTGACGAAGCCGAACTCCCGAAGGCTTGAGCGCAGCTTCGTGATCTGAGCGGGAGAGTGGGTCCTTGCGTTATTCACATAGGGTACCAGTTCCTGAATCGGAACCAGCTTCATATCACTGGTTGTCTTGCTCATGCTTTTTCACCGCCTCTTTAAGTTCCGTGTACTTGCCGACGCTCTCCCATGGGTACAGGCAGGATGAGAAATGGCCGTAGACGGCTGTTTCCGAATACCTGGGGAATCGGAGGTTCAGTAGTTCGATGATGGCTGCCGGGCGTAGGCACCAGACTTCCATGACCGCTTTTCTTAAGGTCTCATCAGCGACCTTGCCGGTGCCGAAGGTTTCGATGTTCACGGATACCGGATCCGCTTTCCCGATGGCATAGGCGATGTTGACCTGGCATCTTTTCGCAAAGCCGCACCATACGATGTGCTTGGCGATGTTTCGTGCCATGTAAGCCGCAGAGCGGTCGACTTTGGTCGGGTCTTTCCCACAGAAGGCGCCGCCGCCATGCGCGGCAAGCCCGCCGTAGGTGTCGACCATGAGTTTTCTGCCGGTGAGACCCGTATCCGCCGCCGGACCGCCTTCAACAAACCGTCCCGAGGGATTGATCAGAACTTCGGTCTCCTCATCAAAGGGGAAGTCCTCAAAGCACTTCCAGAGGACATGGCTGTAGATATCCTTAGACAGTTCATCCAGGGACTTTGAAGCATCATGTTGGACGGAGACAATAATGGTTTTTACCCTGGCGGGTTTCCCATCCTGATATTCGATGGTGACCTGAGCTTTGCCGTCGGGCTTGATCCCTTTGATGAGTCCGTCATGTCTGGTCTCGTCGATTCGCTTGGTGATCTTGTTCGCCAGAACGACCGGGAGGGGCAGCATGTCCCTGGTCTCATCGGTGGCGTAGCCGTACATGGTACCCTGATCACCAGCACCTAAGGTGCTATACCAGGAGTTGTCGCCATTTCTGGATTCCAGGGCATTGTTCACACCGTCGGCGATGTCCTGGCTCTGCTTGTGGACTAAAACCATAATGCGGAAATTTTTTGGATCGTAGCCGACCTCCTGCAAGGTGTAGCGTACAATCCTCTTGATATCGACTTTACCGCTACAGGTGATTTCGCCCGCCACGATAATCTTTCCCTTGGTGGCCATGACCTCGCAGGCAACCCTGGAAGCACGGTCCTTGCGAAGGCATGCGTCCAGGACGCTGTCGGCGAGCAGGTCGCAGAGCTTGTCCGGGTG
>DNYO01000345.1 GCA_003506795.1 Deltaproteobacteria bacterium | reverse complement strand
TCCTCAGCCAGCAGGTACGGCGCGTGGAGGACCCCGTGGTAATCGTCCCAATCGGGGTAGAGGTGTGTCAGGAGGACACGTTTCGGTTTTGCCTTCTGCACGATCTTGTCGAGGGATGCAAGGTTCAGATGCCCCTTCACCTTGCGCTCGGGAAAGGCACATTCAGCGACGAGCATATCAGTTTTTTCACAGATCCTGACAAGATTCGGGGAGGGGCCCGTGTCGCCCGAGAACGTGATCGATCTCTTCTTCTCCAGCCTGACGGCAATGCTCTCAGGGTTGTGGTTTACGGGAACGGTTGTGATGGTTAACCCGAAAAGCGTGATTGAAGCATTGACGAGCCTCTTTGCCGTCAGATTATATGACTTTGGCGTTATCCACGGATAGATCGCCCGAAGCCCACGGTAAAACCGGACAAGACCCTTGCCGCCGATTACAGTCAGCGGTTTTACCCGCGGAACCCTCCCGTAATTGCAGGCAAAGAAAAAGGTGGAGAGATCCGCCGTATGGTCCACGTGAAAGTGCGTGAGCACCACGACATCGACATCGTCGACCTCATAACCCCTTTCCAGGAGCCGTCTGACAACCGCCGGCCCCACGTCCACGAGGACATTGACGTCTTCTGTCGTCACCAGATAAGCCGAGGACCCCCTCTCAATGCGCGGAATGGCCGTCCCGGTCCCAAGAATGTGAAGTTTCATATAGAGGAAGGATAAAACAGATAGTCCGGCAAAATCAACGGTTCGGTTTTATTTGTCTTTCCCCGAAACTCGAAAACCGTTTCTGATTGGCTGGGGGACAAGGATTCGAACCTCGATAGCAAGATCCAGAGTCTTGCGTCCTGCCGTTAGACGATCCCCCAGAAGGGTTTTTGGGTCCTTATATACAAAGTATATACCGGCCCCTTTGTTAACGGGGTGTCGCAGGACGTGAGCCAAGGCCATAACACATTGAAAAAAAAAGCTGTTTATGGTATGAAATGATCGGACCGATCCGAATTTGTATGGTCGAAAGTCAAAAAAGGTCGGAACCAAAAACAGATGAACAATTCGAGGACAGTTAACATGACAGAGCAAGATGGTGCGCCACAAAGCGATTTCATCAGAGAGATAATCGAGAACGATCTGAAGACGGGCAAACACAAGGGTATAGCCACCCGTTTTCCTCCCGAACCGAACGGCTATCTTCACATAGGACATGCGAAGTCCGTTTGTCTCAATTTCGGCATTGCCGCCCAGTACAAAGGGACCTGCAACCTGCGCATGGATGACACCGATCCCGCCGGCGAGTCGCTGGAATTTGTCGAATCCATACAGGATGACATCCGCTGGCTCGGTTTCGATTGGGAAGACCGTCTCTTTTTTGCCTCCGATTATTTCGAGCAACTCTACCAGTTTGCCGTCACGCTCATCAAGAAGGGAAAGGCCTACGTCTGCGACCTCAACGCCGATGANNNAATATCACGCTGCGCGATCCGGTCGTCTATCGGATCAAGCGTTCCGGCCACTACAGGATCGGTGACGGCTGGGTCATATACCCCATGTATGACTTTGCTCACTGTCTTTCGGACTCCATTGAAAAGATCACGCATTCCATATGCACGCTGGAATTCGAGAACAACCGTCCCCTTTACGACTGGTTCGTAAATGAACTCATTGAGGGGCCCAAGCCTCAGCAGATAGAGTTTGCCCGCCTCAACCTGAGCTACACGATGCTGAGCAAGCGCAGGCTGATCGAACTCGTTGAGGGTCATCTCGTCGGCGGGTGGGACGATCCCCGCATGCCAACAGTTGCCGGGATGAGACGGCGGGGCTACACACCCGAGGCCATCAGGGAGTTTTGCGCCAGGATAGGCGTCGCAAAGAACGACAACCTCATCGATATCGCCCTCCTCGAGCACTGCGTACGCGACGATCTCAACGAGCGGGCCCCCCGTGCCATGGCCGTCCTGCGACCGTTGAAGGTGATCATCGACAACTACCCCGAGGGACAGGTAGAGGAAATAGACTGCCCGATTCATCCTCAAAAACCGGAGATGGGGACGAGGAAAGTACCCTTTTCACGGGTACTCTATATAGAAAATGACGATTTCATGGAAAATCCGCCCAAAAAATATAAGCGCCTTGGTCCCGGACGAGAGGTGCGCCTGAGAAACTCCTACGTCATCAAGCTGGTTTCAACGATGAAGAACGAATCAACGGGCGAGGTGATGGAACTGCACTGCACCTATGATCCCGACACAAGGAACGCGGCGCCTTCCGACGGCCGCAAGGTCGAGGGCGTCATCCACTGGGTTTCGGCTGAGCACGCCGTACCGGCGACAGTCCGCCTCTACGACCGTCTCTTCAAAGTGGCGGACCCGGCCGGCGCAGATGGCGAGTTCGCAACACTTCTCAACCCTGAATCGCTTGAAACGATACATGACTGCTACGTTGAATCATCCCTCGCCTCTGCACAGCCGGAAGACAGGTATCAGTTTGAACGGCTCGGTTATTTCTGCACGGACCGGAAAGACACGTCACCGGAAAGACCGGTCTTCAATCGTATCGTCTCTCTGCGGGATTCCTGGGCAAAAATGACGAAATGAAGAAACCGGGTGAGGTCTTTTCTGTAATCCTGAGGAGGAACATGAAGTTTGCGTTAACCGTCGCCGCGGCCATTGCGCTTCTCGCATGCGGTATCATCCCGCCGGGTGTTTGCGCCGCGGACAAGCCGTTCTTTGTGTTTGCCACCCGGCAGGAGGGCAGAGATATTCTTACCACACGGGATGAGTTTGTCGAACAGATGAGTCCCTTCGACAGGTCCTGCCGCATGCGAACCGACAGGGACGTTACGGTAAAGGAATACCTGGATTTTGTCTCGAACAACGTTCTCGCCTGGGAAAAGGAAGATGAAGAGAGGATCCGGCCGATAATTGCCGGTGTGGAATCGAAGCTCAAACGGTTTGAACCCTTTTTGCCGGACAGGGTGTACCTTGTAAAGACCACCGGGAACGAAGAAGGCGGTGCGGCATACACGCGCGGCGATGCCATCGTAATCCCACGGGGAATGATCCCGGCAGATCCCGTCACGCTTTACAGGTTGCTCTCACACGAGCTTTTTCACATCATATCGCGCAAAAATCCAAAGCTCCGCGACGAGCTTTACCAAACCATCGGGTTCAGGAAATGTCCGCCCTTCGAATTTCCCAAAATGCTCAAAGAGCGGAAGATAACAAATCCCGATTCCCCCGTGACTGACCATTGCATAAGCGTGAAGGCTGGTAAAAAGAGCCTCCTGGTAGTGCCTATCCTTTATTCCAACCAGGAAAAATACTCTAAGGCACTCAGCGAAGAGTTCTTCGACTATCTTCGGGTCGCCTTTCTGGCCGTCGGCCCGGGAGCGGTCAAGGGCGGCAAGCCGAATCTTTACAGTGAAGCAGAACTTGAAGGTTTTTACGAACAGGTCGGAAAGAACACCGACTATACTATTCACCCCGAGGAGATCCTCGCGGACAATTTTTCATATCTCTTTTTCGGGGTAACAGAGCTTGAATCACCGGAAGTCATAAAGAAGATGGATAAGGTGTTTCAAAAGGCAAGCCGCAAGTGACGGCA
>DNYO01000263.1 GCA_003506795.1 Deltaproteobacteria bacterium | reverse complement strand
GGTCCTTGTGGCCGGACTCGTCATCTTTTTCCCGATCACGATAGCCTTGCTGGATGGTCTGCGGTCCTGCGATCCCGACCTGGAGGATCTCTTTTGCCTCTGGGGGGCTTCCTTCCAGGCGCGCCTTCGTTTTTTGCTTCTGCCACATGCCTTGCCCTGGTTTCTGTCGGGGCTGAAGGTGGGCGTGACGATCTCCACCATAGGAGCAGTCATCGGCGAGTGGGTGGGAGCCCAGGCAGGATTGGGTTTTCTGATTCTGCAGAGTAACGCCAGGCTTCGCACAGATGTCGTGTTCGCGGCCGTAGTCGTTCTGACAGGTCTTGGCCTTGGATTCTGGTTCGGGATCGAAGCACTGGAAAAAAAGCTTCTCGCCTGGAGGGACGAGCCCCGGCAATATGTTCCGGTGGCACATCAAAGGAGAGTTTCCCATTGAAAAAGCTGTTGACTGCTGTTTTCCTTCTGTTCCTATCCGCCGCCTCCTGCATGGCTTCCCAGACCGTTTCGGTCATGCTCGACTGGGTTCCGAACGTAGATCACGTGCCACTCTTTGTTGCTCGCGATCAGGGGTTCTTCCGGGCGGAAGGTCTTGACGTCCGCTTTCTGACACCTTCGGATACCACCGATGCCCTGAAGCTTGCCGCCTCGGGGAAGGTCGACCTGGCCGTCGGTTACGCGCCGCAGGTCATTGTCGCCGTCGCGGAGGGGCTTCCCGTCACGGTAGTCGGGCGCCTCATCGAACATCCCTTGAGCGTTGTTCTCTTTTTGGGCGACAAGGGAATAACTTCCCCGAAAGATCTGGAAGGCAAACGAATCGGCTACACCGTGCCCGGGGTCATGGATGTACTTCTCGATGCATTTCTCGGCATCAACGATGTTCGGAACACCTCTTTCGTCAACGTCGGTTTTTCCATCGTCCAGTCTCTTGCGTCGGGCCAGGTGGATGCCGTCATGGGAGGGTTCCGCAACGTCGAGGCCGTCGAGCTGGAGCGCCTTGGCATGAAACCCGGCACCTTCCCTCTGGAAGAATGGGGCATACCGGATTACGACGAGCTTGTTCTTGTCGGTTCCCCCGCGTTGGTGAAGGCTCAACCCGGGGTTATCCGTGCCTTCAGAAGGGGCCTGGAAAGAGGGATCCTGGAAACGCTGGAACACCCCGTCTCTTCGTTTGCCATGTACTTGAAGTCGGTTCCGGAGGCGCAGAAGGATGCCGAACAGGAGCTTTTCCTGAAGACGCTCTCCTTTTATGCCCCGAACCAGCGCCTGGAGCCCGCTCGCTGGAAAGCCCTGGCCGATTTCGCCCTTGAATGGAAGCTGATCCGCAAACCGGTGGATGTCCGTTCCTTTCTCTGGATCGAAGAGGTGGAAAAAACACCATGAGTAAGCCTGAAATGCCCCCGCTCCGGAAGCTGGTCCTGACAGCTCTTCTGTCCGCCGCCGGGGTCCTGCTTTCGGGTCTATCGATCCCCCTGGGACCGACGCGTTGTTTTCCCTTTCAGCACGCCATCAACGTGATCGCAGGAGTCCTTCTGGGTCCCTGGTGGGCTGCCGGAGCCGCCTTCACGACCAGTGCCCTTCGTCTTACCCTCGGGACGGGCACGCTTTTTGCCTTTCCGGGAAGCATTCCCGGTGCCCTGGTCGTGGGGCTTGCTTCCAGGATCTTCCGTGAAAGACCCCTTTGGGCGGCGACTGCAGAGCCCTTAGGCACAGTCCTTGTGGGTGCTTCGCTGAGTGCGGTAGTCATTGCCCCGTTTACCAACGCCAAGGCCACCTTCGCGATGCTGGGTCCTGCATTTCTTGTCAGCAGCATCGCGGGCGTCATTCTCGGCAGCCTGGTGCTGATCACCCTTTCCCGCGCGGTCAGGGGGGCTGGTCATACGCCGTCCTGACCGGTATCATCAGGAAGATGTAAAATTGTTATCGATCGCTTAACAACCCGGAATAACGCGCAGCCTGTAAAAATTTGCCGTAAGTTGAACGTAACGCAAAGAGAAGGAGATCCTTATGGAATATGAGATGAATGACGCCCGGCTGACTGTGAAACTCAAGCCCGGGACGGTGAAGACAGTGCTCGGGCCCGTTGAATATGTCGAATTCGGTGACGGTCCTGCGGTGGTCGCCATTCACGGTGCCATGGGAGGATGGGACCAGAGCCTGATCCTTGCCCAGACCATAGGCGATGTCGGTTATCGCTATATCGCCATGTCCCGCCCAGGATACCTGGGTACCCCGATAAGCTCCGGAAAAAGCCCCGAACGGCAGGGCGATCTGGTATCGGCACTGCTGGATACGCTTGGCATCGCCAAGGCAGGGGTAATGGCCGTCTCGGGAGGGGGCCTGCGGCGGTGCAGTTTGCACTCCGGCATTCCGACAGATGCGCCGGGCTCGTGCTGGTGTCGACCTGTTCCGACAGGATCGACGGCAATATCCCGTTCTCCTTCAAGGTCATGAAGTATCTTGCCCGCTGGTCCTGGTTTGCGGACAGGTTCCGCAAAAAGGCCGAACAGGATCTTGAAGCGGTTGCCGGACGCTCCATCCGGGATCCCGAGATCCTGGCCCGTACGATCAATGACGCCGATACCTGGCCGTTATTCAGGACAATGATGCTCAGTACTTTTTCACGAATGGGGCAGCGCATGGCGGGCACCGGAAACGACATCGAAATAAGCCGCAGAACGACTTATCCCCTGGAGGACCTGAACGTGCCGGTCCTTGTCGTCCATGGGACCGAAGACCGGCTTGTGCCGTTTGAAAAACATGCAAAAAGATACGAGTCCCGCGTGGCGAACGCGGAGCTTCTGGCCGTTGACGGCGGAGAACACGTTGCGATCTTCACGCACCGCGGGATCGTCAGGCCGAAGGTGATCGAATTCATGAGGCGCCATTTCAAGGCATAACAACAGAATGGGAAAATGCCGGAACACCGTTGCCGGGAGGCGTAAGTACCTGGGCGGCATTGGATCACCCTAAAAATCCAGATCTGCGATAAGGGGGTTCATATATGAAATTCAGGCCGGAAGTGAGGCCTTTTCTTCTTGGTTCAGTGTTGTCAGGCATCGTGGTCTACGGTATCTCGAGGATTATCGGTGGGTCAGGCAGCATGGCCTTTTTCTTCGCCCTTCTCCTCGGAGGTGTTTCAGCAGCGTACATGCTCTACTTCTTCCGTGACCCTGAGATGAGGACACCGGCTGAGCCGGGCATCATCGTCGCCGCCGCAAGCGGTACGCTGGCGAAGATCACGGAAGTCCACGAAAA